>JAHHLP010000030.1 GCA_018679295.1 Rhodothermia bacterium | reverse complement strand
GGCTTCCTTGATGCTGGCGATCAGCCGCTCATAGATACCGACAATGAGGGCCACGGTGCCACCGCTCACGCCGGGAATGATGTCCGCGCCGCCCATGAGCAGGCCGCGGAGGTAGTGATAAGCGGCTTCCCGGATCACGGTATTCATGCCTATCCGTCATTCAGGCAATAAAAAAAGGCGACCGCGGTGGATCGCCCGTCCATTTTCATGCGCGTAATCAGGGTCAGGAATCGAGTCCGAGTTCTCGCCGCACCTGCATGTCCGTTAGGAGGTCGGGGCACGCCTTCTGCCACTCGTCCTTCTTCTTGGGGTCGATTACGAAGGCCATCTTGAGCGAGCGGAGGCTCTCTTCCGGCCGGCCGAGAGCGAGAAGCGCCTTCGCCTGTTGCACGTAGGCCCCAGCGCAATCGGGCTTGAGCGACAGAGCCGTACGGTACGCCTCAAGCGCCTCCTCCATGCGTTCGGCCTTGTAGAGTGTCTCAGCGTAGTCAAGCCATGCGTCCCGGTTCTCCGGATCGATCTTGACGACGGTACCATAGGAAACGATTGCGTCCTTCAAGTCGCCGACGACACTTTCGCTGTCCGCCTTCGCGTACCAGAACTCCGCCACATCGGGACTTACCCCAATAGCTCGCTTATATAGGGCGATGGCTTCCTCATGCCGCTCTCGAGCATCGTAGCAGCAGCCGAGACCGTACCAGGCCTCCGCATATGTGCGGTCTTCCTCGAGGGCCTTCTTGAAGTAATGTATCGCGTCTTCGTACTCGCCGAGCTCCTCGTATGCAAGGCCGACGTTGTAGTACGTCGCGGCGTCCCCGCCCTCCAGCTCGATCACACGGTTGTAGCTCAGAACCGCCGGCCGCAGACGATTCATGTTGGCGAGCGCATTGCCTTTATTGTAGTGCGCGGATGCAAAATCGTCCTTGATCGCTATTGCCATATCGTATGACCAGACGGCGTCCTCAAAACGCTTCATCCGGTTGAGTACGATTCCGCGGTTGTACCAGGCATCGCACGAATACGGATCCTCGTCGATATGGCGGTCATACGCTTCGACGCTTTGTGCATCCATTCCGAGGCGGTCGTAGCAGTAGCCTAACTCGTACCAGGCTTCCGGATGATTCTCGTTGGTGTCGACGCACTGACGAAAAATCTGGACGGCGTCCTCGAGGCGCTCCATTCTCTCAAGCGTCACACCTTTGTTGAACAGGGCGTCGTCATGAATCGGGTCGAGGCTAAGGGCTGCTTCGTAGGCCTCCAGAGCCTCATCGCTTCGGTTGAGAGTGTCGAGCGTGATTCCCCGGTTAACGATTGTTTCCGGATCAACGGGGTTCAGGGCCAGGGATCTATCGTAGGCTTCCAGCGCATCCGCGTGATTACCGAGATTATTTAGCAGGATGCCGCGCCTCATCCACGCATCCGACGAAAAGGGATACGTCTCGATAAGTTGATCGATCACCAGCAGTGCGGCATCGAACCGGGCCTGATCGAAGTAGAAAGATGCGATCTCCTCCAGCGCGTCCGAATCAAAGTAGGAAGACGAGTCCTGGCTCTCGTACGCTGATACGAGATCTGCCAATCGACTTTCGTTGGGAAAATCTTCCTGGTCGTCGTAGCCGAATTCAAACATACTCGCTGACAGGGCGTGTTTTCTGGCGAGCGCGGGCTCTTGATTCCACTTCAGATGGTGACCCCGACAGTCGAAGTAGCGGTGGCCTGATGGCCGCCGCTGCGGGTCGCCTAATAATAACCGGAGGCTCGAGTTTTTGCAATAGAGAATCTGCCGCGTTTTAGGTTCAGAGTCTATTAACGTATCATTTGGAAAATCTCGCGGTGGTGTGGCCGCGCGTGCCCTTCTAAAGACCACCTAAATTCTTGGCTTTTATTACGTTCGAGGGAATTGACGGGAGCGGCAAGAGCACCCAGATTCGCTTGCTCGGCGCTCGTCTAGAGGATGGTAGTATCGAGTGCACAGTGCTGCGCGAGCCCGGCGGCACGGACGTCTCGGAGCGCGTCCGATCACTGCTGCTGGATGTTTCTCTCCGGATGGAGCCGATGACCGAGCTTCTGCTCTTTTCGGCGGCCCGGAGTCAGCTTTGCCGCGAGAGAATCATCCCAATGCTTGCCGAGGGGCGGGTCGTCATCTGTGACCGTTTTTACGATTCCACAGTTGCGTATCAAGGGGGTGGTCGCGAGGTCGGAGATTTTGATTGGCTTAGAGACTTCAATCGTCGGGTCACGGGCGGACTGGTCCCGGATCGCACGTACCTGCTGGACGTCACCGGAGAGATCGGTGCAGCGCGTCGTGCCGGTCGCGAAGATGACCGCCTTGAGTCGGGCGGCGTGGACTTCTTCGAGCGGATACGCCAAACGTACCTGCGTATTGCCAGCGAGGAGCCGGAGCGCGTCAAGGTGATAGATGGAGCCAGGCCTCGAGACGAGATCGCTGCCGAAATCTGGGAAGACGCATCGCGCCTGCTGGCGGAACCGGCGGAATAGGGGTCTGTTCACCTCGCAGTACGCAAAGGAACGAACCAATGACCCTCATCCCAAAGAGGCAGCTTGAAGAGGTTCGTCGCATCTTCAGCGACTTCCTCCGCGACCGCGGGCAGCGCCAAACCCCGGAACGATTTGCGATCCTGGACGAGGTCTACGCCACGTCCGGCCATTTCGACGCCGATGAGCTGTATGTGGGCCTCAAGGAGAAAGAAGTGGGTGTCAGTCGCGCAACTGTATACAACACACTCGACCTACTCATCGAGTGCGACCTTGTGGTCAAGCATCAGTTCGGAAACAAGCAGGCCAAGTATGAACGTGCCTACAGTTATTGGCAGCACGACCATCTGATCTGTATGGATTGCAATGAGCTCTTCGAGTTCTGCGACCCTCGTATTCAGGGTATTCAGGAGATGGTGGCCGATATCTATCAGTTTGAGGTGAAACACCATTCGCTTCACATATACGGTCACTGCCGGCGAGAGAACTGTCCGAACCGACCGGGCTCCGAAGCGCACTCTTGATGGCATTTCCATCGGAACCAGTAGACATATTGCGAAGACGCGATTATTTTCATTCCTTGAGTCACTATCTGACAGCATTTCATTCTGAAGTTTTGAGCTGCCGATGCGCAGACTGGTAGTAATCGCTCCGGTGCTTCTCCTGACAGCAGCCACGTTTTTCAGCGGGGTCAGGTTGAGCTACTTCAACGTGGAGAGTCAGGGTAACGAGTTTGTCCTGACGTGGGAGACGGAGTCCGAGGAGCAGGTCGATGGCTTTGAGCTCCATCGTCGAACCAGCACAACGAATCATAACTTCTTGCTGGTCGATTCTCATCCCGCCCATGGAGCGAAGAGAACGTATACACTTCGCGACGATCAGGTCTTCAAGTCTGGCAGTGAGCTGATCGACTATCGTCTGCAGGCGGTGCTGGCAGATGGTTCGCGTCAGGTGCTCATCCTGAAGTCGGTCAACTATACACCTACGGCAATACGTCGCACGTGGGGCAGCATCAAGGCGATGTTCTGATTTGTCGGTGCCTGTTACCACCCGCTCGGGACGCGACCACCCATCCCCTCTGAAAAGCGATGCCTGAGCTGGAAATCCTGTCGGCCGATCGAGTAGATCGGATGATTACGCGCCTCGCCTATGAAGTCGTGGAGCGCAATCGCGGCACCTCCAACCTCGTGCTACTCGGAATAAAGCGTCGTGGAGAAGCGGTTGCGAACATGTTGGCGCGGGAGATTGAGCGAATCGGAGACGAGGTGGTGGCCGTTCCGATCGACGTTTCCGCCTTTCGGGATGATGTCGAACGTGACTCCGAAGCCCGATCCTCACTGCCAGGCATCGACTTGACGGGTCGCGACGTCGTGCTCGTGGATGACGTTCTGTTTACCGGTCGAACGGTTCGGGCAGCGCTTGATGCGATCGTCGAAATGGGTCGGCCCCTATCGATACAGCTTGTCGTGCTCGTCGATCGGGGGCATCGTGAATACCCCATTCAGGCCGATTTCGTAGGGCGCGCGATTCCGACAAAGCATCGGGAGCGCGTCGAAGTGCGAACGGGCCCGGAAACTGCCGTGTATGTGGTAGAGCCTTAGGGCTTCCGCTCGCTCACGGCGTCTCTTGCTCGTCTGGCTCGGCGCCGCCGACAAACAGGCGAATCTCGAATCCTTGCCGGACGGTAGTGCCTGCATTTCGGCTTTGCCGCGTGACGATATCCGATCCCGAGACCGCGTCGACTGCGACAGAGCGTAACTGACGCTGCAGAAGTTCGGACCTCGCCTCATCGACGGATTTGCCGACGACGTCAGGCACTTCCACATATTCAGATCCCAGACCGGTACTGTACCACAGCGTAGCGGCCGAGCCGCGGTCGACGGTTTCACCTGCTCTGGGCGACTGGCGGGTGACCGTGTTCTCATACGGCGATGGAATGGGGTCGGGCCTCTCCGAGCCTATCTTCAGGCCGGCGTTGATCATCCGATTCTTGGCTTCCCGCAGCGCCAGCCCCTCCACTCTCGGGACCGTTACCGTTGGCACAGCACCCGAGTTGACAGAGAGATATATGTGCCGCCCGGGCTTGACCCGCGTGTCCGGCGGAGGATTCTGATCGACGACGACGTCGCGATCAACAGCTGGATTGAAC
>JAHHLP010000006.1 GCA_018679295.1 Rhodothermia bacterium | reverse complement strand
TCAGAGGGGAAAATGCTACCGTGCAAGACACCAGCGTCGTGGCACCGGCAGCCGCAGCATAGGACAGGAGTACACCCTCGAGGCCACGATCCGAAAACACCAGCCAGTAGATGCAAAGCGCAACGAGGAACGCCACCTCCAGCATCTGAAAGGCACCATACACCAGAGGTCTTTCCTGAACGCGGAAGAGCGTCAGCGGGACTGCCCCGATCACCTTGAACAGCACGTAGAGCAGTACGAAACCTACGAGCGGTTTCAACGACCCGTCATCCAGCAGCAGCGCCGCCACGGCTTCGCCAAAAGCGAAAAAGACAGTCGCAGTTATGAGGATGCCAATGCAGGAGGAAACCAGCAGTGCTGTCACCGCCAGGGCATCCCTGCGCTCGCGGTAGTCCGGGTGCGTCCAGAATCGCAGCAGCCCCGACGAGATTCCCAACCCAACCACAAAGACCCCCAGCTGCCCGCTTACGAGCAGCAGGGCCAGGTAACCGTATGAGGCTACCTCCAGGTAGTCCGGGTTCAGCAGGACAGGTGCCAGAATGAGTCCGCCAAGCTTGACAGCGACATTCCCGAGCGAATAGAAGGCACTCTGCCGCGCCAGGCTTTGAACCCGTTTCTTCATTACGGCTGCCGGCTCTTGATTAAATCACGATCCGGATCCAGGAGTCCATCGTACATCTGCACCAGCCTCGCGGCTTCTACTTTCCAGCTGAATCGCTGTAGCACCGCATCTCTACCGCGCGTACCCATGGAAGATCGAATCGTAGTTCGATTGGCTAACTCGATGACCGCCTCGGCCAGGGAAGCAGGATCGCCACCTCTAAAGACCAGACCCGACTCCGTTTGCATCACGATGCGCTCCAACGGCTTACAGTCGGAGACCACTACCGGCTTGGCACAGTACATGTACTGAAACAGCTTGTGTGGAAGCGTGGCGTCCGTATGCGGAGTTCTGCGGTGCGGGACCAGACACACGTCTGCGGCCAGCATGTAGCTCTTGAGGCGTCCGTGGGGCTGCCAGCCCTCGAATCGTACAGACTTATCGATTCCGAGGCGCCTGCTTTGGACCTTTAAATCGTCGGCGATTCTGCCGTCGCCAACGAGAGTTAACGTCGCGTCAGGAACCTGATCCAGAATCGCCGGCATGGCATCGAGTACCGAGTCGATGCCGCGGTGGAGATCAAACCCGCCCACATAGAGGAGATGAAATGGGCTTCGCATCGAGCGGACGAGCGCTTCATCGATGGCGTGCGATTCAAACTCGTCTACGTTCAGTGTATTGGAAACGACAACCATGCGATCCGGATCTACACCGTTCTCTCGATTTCGCTCGAGGGCCTCGTCGACGACGACGATGAGGCGATCCACCGACCGAGTCCACAATCGCTCGACGCGCTCCCATCGATCGAAGTTAACGAACAACCGGCCTGGAAATCGGGTGCTCCAGGCGTATCCCCTGAGAGCTTCGACCCAGTTCTCATGGAGGTCTCCAACAACTGGTACGCCGAGAGCTCGACCTGCACGCAGTCCACCGCCGAACAGGTAGAGGTCGTGGACGTGCAGGGCATCAAACGGAAATTCTCTATACAACGCCTCAGCGTGACGGGCGACGTACCTATCCAAAATGGGTAGGCTGCCAGCCAGCCCTCGCATTTTGTTGCGCCGCTGTGCCGAGATACGATTGCGCACGATCCTGATGCCGCGATGGACCTCGACCCGCGGGCGGCTATCCGGACCGATTGCCAACACAGTCACTTCGTACCCTGCTTCAATCAACGCTACCGCTTCGTTTTCAACACGGATATCGGGCGGAAACGCGTGATCGACAATCATCAGAACCCGAGACATCTAACCACCCTCTATTCGTCAGAGCTGGTTAATCGCACGGCCTCGATGGCGTAGTACCGTTTTGCGAAGAGTCGCAACAGGGGCCGAAATCCAACGCGCAGGATTGGACTGGTCCACTTCTCCCTTCTGACTATCTGCCAACCGGACTTTTCGAGCAGCCAGTCAAACTGCCAGTCTTCAAATTCGTGGAAATGGCGATCCCACTCATCCGACCGATTACGATAGGCCTTCGAAAACCACAACCGCAGCGGGACGGTAGCAACAAGACGCGTGCACGGGATCGCCCGGAGGACGTTGAATGGCGCCACGAGATGCTCGAGGATTTCAAATGCCGTTGCCACGTCCGCATCACTGCCCGCTATGGCAGCCAAGTCGAGATCCAGATCCCCGGACGTGTTTGATACAGAGTAGCCTTCTCGCACCATGAGGTGCGCGAGGGGGTTGGGCGGTCCTAGGTCAAGGACAGAGGCGGGAGGCGGAACGGCAGATCGAAGGAATCGAAGACTATTCTCATACCTTCGTTGCAGCGCCCCGGTTGGCGTCGGATCGTAATGTCCTTTCATCGTCGTGAACCTTTGCCCTGCCAGCCAGTCAGGATGCTGGCGATTTCCTTCCCTGCGTCCCCTCGGCCGTACGGGGCTCCTTGCTCGCCCGTCGGCCGCTGCGCCAACGCCGTTCTTACACGATCCGGGTCGATGTCCGTGACGGTATTCCAACCGCCGCGCGTTGTCTCAACCCACTCTGTCTCCGACCTCAATGTTATGCAAGGTTTGCGTAACCAGAATGCTTCTTTCTGAAGTCCGCCCGAATCGGTCAGCACTGCTTTGGTCCCGGACAGCAGTGATAGCATCTCGAGGTAACCGAGCGGGGGAAGCAGATTGATTGAGCCGGGGACCGTTAGGTTGAACTCCTTCAGGCGTTTCGAGGCGCGCGGGTGTACGGGCCAGACGACAGGAAGGTCAAGACTGGCAAGCAAATCCACTACGGATCGCAACCGGTCCGGATCGTCCGCCGTCTCAGCGCGATGAACCGTTGCAAGATAATACCGGTCTGCCTCGTGATCGATCATCCTGGATATGTCGAACCTCGCCTTTGCGACATCTATGAACTGCTCAAGCGCGTCGCGCATGACATCGCCCGTAATCGAGACACCCTCCGTCAAGCCCTCCGCGGCGAGGTTTTCGACCGCGAGTTCTGATGGGCAGAACAGAAGGCTCGACAGCCGGTCGGTCACGATGCGGTTGATCTCCTCGGGCATGCGGAGATTCCCGGATCGCAGTCCCGCCTCAACATGACCCACAGGCAACTGCATCTTGGATGCCACAAGCGTTGCGGCCAAAGTGCTATTAGTGTCGCCGTACACAAGCAGCAGACGGTAGTGGCCGGCGTCAGACAGGTGCTGTTCGAGCCGGGTCATGATCAGCCCTGTTTGAATCGCGTGGCTGGCGGACCCGACGCCGAGGTCGACAGCCGGCGCCGGGACGTAAAGCTCATCAAAAAACACCCTGCTCATACTGGAATCGTAATGCTGACCCGTGTGCACGAGGTCTTCTTCGATGCCAGCCGCCGCAAGCTCGCGGCTGACGACTGCTGCCTTGATGAACTGCGGCCGCGCACCTACAACAGTACAGATTCGCATCGTCATCCCCGGTCACCGGCGATGCCCGACAACAGACCAGCAAAGTGGCTCGTCAGATTGCGACGGTCGTATTTGAGGGCAGCGGGCGACAAGGTCCTTGGCTCGAGCCCTTCCTCCCGAAATCGCTTCAGCTCGTCCATAAGAAATGCCTCTATTCCCGTGGCGTCATCCCGTGCAAACATTCGGCCGCTTCCCGTCTCGTCGAGTATGCGCCCCGCATCTCCGTCCGGCGGTCCAATGGCCAATATCGGCCGACCAGAAGCTATGTACTCGTAGATCTTGCCGGTGACTATCTCCCCGGCCTGAGGCACGTCGGGAATCACAAGTAGCAGGACCGCCGCCTCCGCCATCCGCTGTATGGCCGCTTCATGGCTTACATAGCCGGTGACCGAAATGTGCTCACCAAGGCCAGCGGACTTGGCGGACGCAACCACCCCATTGTCGACGTTTCCGACGAACTCGACTGCAGGAGAGACCTCTGATACCACATTGCCGGGCATGCCTGCGATACTACGCCACAATACCGGCGAGTTCTGCGACGGGCCCAGATTGCCGACGTGCCTGATCACAAAGCGCGTGGGATGTTGTCGCACTTCAACCGACTTGAAGTCGAGCGGGTCAAATCCATTGGGCACACATTCGTACTTCCGATCGACCCGTTCCCGCAGGCCCATCTCCATTGACGGACTCACCACCGTAACGACGTCCGCCTCAGAGAGCACTGTTGCCTCCAATCGTCGGTCCAGCCGTCGGCTGATGGCGGTCGCCGGCAGGTCGGCGTAATAGAAGACGCCCGTCCATGGATCCCGGAAGTCAGCAAGCCACGGCAAACCTGTCCGACGGGCCACGGAGCGGCCGACAAGGTGTGTAGAGTGCGGCGGACCTGTTGTCACAACTGCGTCGAATGAACTTTCCCGAGTCAGATCGATGGCTCTACGCACGGCAAACGGAACCCATCCTACACGCGCGTCCGGTACGAACACATTGGCTCGGACCCACCGAGCAAGATGCTCTCTCCATCCGCGGTCCTGATCTGACACAAACGACACACCAATCGAATCAGCCTTTTCCCGCCCGGTGAGTCGCGCATAGCCGCCGTAGGGATCCCACGCCTTTGTGCGTACAACGTCGACATCTGCCGGCACTTCCTCCTCCAGCGTCGCGTCAATGTCAGGGTACGCAGCATGCGCGGCATCGACTGTCAACACAGTAGGCTTCCAGCCGAAATCCGGCAGGTACCTGACGAACTTGAGGGTTCGCTGCACACCCGGCCCGCCGGACGGAGGAAAGTAGTAGCTAATCAGTAGGACGCGCTTCATGCTCCCGCGATCAGCCGGCATGCTCTTGAGTCCCGTCCGAACGCGACTGGACGATTCGATACCCGACGATGACGACCATCAAGCCGTAGACAAGGATCGACGCGACACCGGCCACCCACAATCCGATGCGATGGCTTGAGGGATCGAAGCTCATAATAACTTCGTGTTCGCCCGGGGGGACAATAACGCCCCGAAGAAGGTAGTTCACGCGTTCGATTTCCACCGCGTCACCGTCAATCGTGGCGGTCCAGCCCGCCGGGTAAAAGACCTCGCTGAGTACGAGCAGGCGCTTTCGATCAGTCTCGACATCGATCTCAATGTGCCGTGGGGTGTGAGTCCTCACTGATGCGAATGCCGAACCCGCAGATGTCGAATCCGAGTCAGAGTAGCCCAGTTCGAGATCCTTGGTCGTGACGGCGACTCGCCGCAGGTCAAGACTGTCGTCACGAAGAAAAGACCACGTGCTTTCGGCTGATTCCAATACGACTATGGAATCGACGAGGAAGGCCCGCGGCAGATAGTCGTTGACTTCGTACACACCGAATCCCGTCTGTTCGTCTGTGAAAACGAGCCGGGAGTCCGGTACGGGTCCACGTGCCACGACATATCGGGTATTCATCATGCGAAGGGCCTGCGTATTCAAACCTCCTTCCGGGGTGATGAGAATCTGATCGAGGAAATCCTGATAGAGGCGCAGCTTCGCGCCATGGTAGCCGCTGAGGGACTCGTGGAAGAAGGAGGGCCTAGCAGTCGTCGTCGGGCTCCCTTCAAGCGATAACACGCGGAACCGCTCCGTGCTGTTGGCCTCCTGCTCGAGAATGTACCGGTCGAACTCGAATTGAGGAATCTCACTTTCAATACTCGACGCGCGAGTGAGCTTCGACTCATCGAAGTACCTTCGGTCCACCCC
>JAHHLP010000038.1 GCA_018679295.1 Rhodothermia bacterium | reverse complement strand
GGTCGGGGGCCGGGTGGGATTGATAACGGGCCGGCTGACTCAATATACGACGGCGTTCAGCCCGACCTTCGAAGGAAAATAGAAATGTCGAAACGCGTATTCGGCGTCACGTCTTCTGTTTCTTTTTCTTGGCCGCCGGAAACAGAATGTTGTTCAGGATGAGTCGATAGCCGGGTGAGTTCTTATGCAGGTTCAAGTCGGTAGGCGGGTCTCCGACGTAGTGCATATAGTCCTCCGGATCATGCCCTGCGTAGTACGTGAATGTGCCTTCGCCGAAGGTGCCGTGAATATACTTCACCTCGTCCCGCCCGGGAGCTTCCGCCAAAACCACCACACTTGGTTTGACAAACTCCTTGTTGAATGCGGTGGTTTGGCCGACGAATCCCTTCACTGTTGCAACGTGATTCTGAGTCAACATTGAGGGTACCGGGTCCCACTTCGCGCTGAACTCGAAGAGAGTGAAGAAGTCGACCGCCGGGTTGCGTAGGGGTCCGGGCGGTGGGCCGGAATCGATGTCAGCGTGCTCGTACTCGTTTGGATTAAAGATGGGGCGGAAATTGTGAAACGCGAAGGCGTGTCCGAAGTCAAGAGTGGAGACAGCATCCGTATCTACCGGGTCGCCGTCGTACTCGGCTGGTACGATATCAGTCTTATGCGCTGCCAGCGCGATGTCGTATGTGTCAGTCCCGGAGCACATCGCGAACAGGAACCCACCCCGACCGACGTAGTCGCGGATCGTTTCAGCAACGGCCAATTTCAGTTTGCTGACCTTGCGAAACCCTCTCTTCCTCGCTAATTCTTCCGCCTCTCGTTGCTGTTCGATGTACCACGGCATGGTTCGATAGGTATAGAACTTGCCGTATTGGCCGGTGAAGTCCTCATGGTGCAGGTGAAGCCAGTCGTACTCCGAAAGTTTGCCGTCCAGGACCTCGTCATCGTATATCATCTCGTACGGGACCTCTGCATATGTCAGGGCCAGCAGGACGGCATCATCCCAGGGAAGGGTTTGATCCGGCGCGTAAACAGCAATTCTCGGCGGCTTTTCAAGGCGGACGACGGCGGCGTTCAGATCAGGGTTCTCAATCTCGGCGATGATCTGCGCGGACTCTGCCGCTGATATTCGCTCGTAGTTAATGCCCCGAATCCGCAGCTCACCTTCGAGGTCCGGCGTGGCCGCCGTGAGGAATGAGCCTCCGCGGTAGTTCAGCAGCCAGTCGACGTTGGTCGCTCGCTCCAGTGCCCAAAACGCCACGCCGTAAGCCTTGAGGTGATTGGTCTGTGTTTCGTCCATGGGAATAAGAACATCCTGCGCCTCGACGCGCGGCGTCCACACCACCACCGCGGTGGCGACGAGCAACGCGAATATCCGACCCATGTATGTTGGCAAGCCTTCCGTAAGTACGTTCCGTGGAAGCTTCATCTCGGTTTCCAGAGCGCTATTGTTATGTCGGTCGCGTCGCCATGTCATTACAAAACGCCATCACCGCGAAGCACGCGGATCCGTGAGCGCACTTCGATGAGCAGAAGTGACGCCGGATAGTCGGTCAAGATCCGGGAATACAATTCCAAGGCGAGTTCTGGCTCCCCGAGATCCTCCTCGTAGATTCGAGCCGCTTCGAAAAGGCTTCGGTCTGCCAGAAAGCTGTTCTCATACAAGAGGGGGATCTCTCCAAGTGCGGCCGCCGCCGCGGCGTATTCCCCACGTTCACGCAGGATGACCGCCCGAAGGAAGTCGGCGTCGTCGCTCAACGCGTGACTACCATATTGGTCACGTAAGTTGCGAAGAACAGAGTCGGCTTCTGCCAGTCGTCGCTGCCGAACCATCAGTCTGGCTGCCGCATACTCTCGCAGCGGTGTCGCGAGTGAGTCGGGTCCCTTGTTCTCGAACAGAAGCACCTTAAGTTCGATCGCGTCATTGGCCACGTCCATGGAGGTGTTTTCTTCCATCGCCTCCAGGAGCGTGAGGGCTGCCTCAAATTCTCCACGGTAGAAGTGAACCAACGCGATCTCGAGGCGTGCCCTCTCGGCCTGCTCTCCAATTCGGAGTTCCTCCTCTAGCCGCCTGAATACCAGGTTGGCGTCATCAAGTCTTCCCTGCGAAATCGCGAGCGTGCCGAGGGCATAGCGGGCCTCATGAGCAGCAGGATGTCCCGGATATCTCGCAACGATTCGTTCGAACAGCTCCTTCGACTCCTCCAATTCGAAGAAGACGTCGCTCTTGATTTGCGCCATGTCGAGGAGGACGTAGGGGAATAGCCCGTGACCGGGATTTATTTCCGCAAATCGTTCGAATGCTTGAAGGGCTGCGTCGTAGTGCGGCGTTGGTACCCGCTCACCTCCTTCGAAGGCGCGTTCTCCCAGCGACCGAGCCCACTTGAGTTCCATCTGCCCGACGCCACGCGCAGCCTCGGGGGCGATGATGGAAGTCGGGTAGCGTTCCAGGATGATCCGGTAGGCGCGCTGAGCTGCCTCGAAAGCACCGGCACTCGAGGCGCGAGCCGCGAAGGAAAAGAGTACCCGACCTTCCTCTGACTCGAGCCGATCGATTGCCCGGTTCACTTCGAGAGCGCGATCGTACATGTTGGACTCCTCATAGAGCCATGCAAGCAGCTCGCGGAACGTCCTGTTGAGCGGGTTGTCCCGCACAGCACGTTCAACGACGGGAATGCTCTCGTCAAGAACGACGGCGGAAAGCCCCGTACGAGTGAGTCTGCTTCGGACCACTCCGATCTGGCGCTCGTCGGCAGCCAGCAGCGCAACAAACTCCTTCATGGCCTCACCATGCTGGCCTGTCAACCCGTACAGATATCCGAGCTCCGCGCGGAAGAGGTTTGGGTCGCCTACGGTCTTGCGCCCCGATTCGAGAGTCGATACCGCCTCATCGAAGAGGCGCAGTTGTACCAGTACATTGTATACCGACCGGTAGGAGGCAGGTGAGTCCGGAGCGAGCGTGAGGGCTGTATCAAAGCTTTGCTGCGCCTCGTCCTCTCTTCCGCTTAGGTGTAGCAGACGGCCACGCTCGGCCCATCTCACTACGGGCAATGGCTCCCGCTTGATCTGCTCATCAACCAACCGTACAGCGTCATCATACCGTTTGACAAGTTCGTACGCCGAGACGAGTCGGTTGAAAAACACAAACGTAGTTGGCTGCCGACTGTACAGATCCTCGAGCAGGCCAATGGCGCGGTCGTATTGCCCCGCACGGATGTATGACTCTGCAAGCTGAAAGCGTCCGACGAGTGTGCTATCGACGACCTGTGCCTCGGCCCTGTTGCCCGCCAACGCGGCAAGCGTAAGCAGTACAAGCCCTGTAATGAGTATTCTGAATCGAGGCAGATGAATCATAAGCGGGAACGCCGAGTCAGGTTTAATATTGTATCGGCTGATCGTAAGTTTCACACACTACCGTTTCGTCCAGGTGCCCGGGCATCAATAACGGCGCCACCTCCAGATGGTCCCCGACATTACCGAATCCTTACCCTCCGGCGGAACGCGCAACCTGTCCATTCTTGGATCGACGGGTTCGATCGGTTGTCAGACCCTCGATATCGTACGCCTGTTTCCATCGCGGTTTCGGGTAGTGGCACTTGCTGCGCGCAATAATGTAGAGCTCCTCGCGCAACAGGCTCTGGAGTTCCGGCCCGAAAGGGTCGCAGTCTCGGATGAATCGCGCTACGCAGAGCTGTCTCGGCAGCTCGATGGGAGTGGGATCGATGTTCTTGCAGGTGACGAAGCGCTAATCGAAGGCGTTTCTCGCGACGACGTCGACGTCGTCATGGCGGCCGTTGTCGGTTTCGCCGGACTTCCGCCGGTTCTGGAAGCAGTTAGGCGCGGCAAGACCGTTGCGCTGGCCAACAAGGAGACGCTGGTGGCCGGTGGTGCGTTGGTTTCGGCACTCTTGAAGGAAGGTAACGGAGTGATCATTCCGGTTGACAGTGAACACTCTGCGATCTTCCAGTGCCTGGTGGGAGAAGACATGGCGTCGGTTGAGGAACTCGTACTTACGGCCTCCGGAGGTCCTCTTCGTGATCGTGACGTGTCGAGCTTTCGAATGGTCACTCGGGATGAGGCGCTTGCGCACCCGAACTGGTCAATGGGCGCGAAGATCACGATCGATTCCGCAACCATGATGAACAAGGGTTTGGAGGTGATAGAGGCTCGGTGGCTCTTTGACCTTCCCGTGGATCGAATCAGTGTTCTCGTTCATCCGCAGTCTATCGTTCATTCGATGGTGGCTTTCCGGGACGGGTCGGTGAAGGCGCAGCTGGGTATCCCGGACATGAAGGTGCCGATTCAGTATGCGCTAACCTATCCGGAGAGGTGGGAGGCGCCGCATGATCGGCCCGACTGGACCGCGATCGGATCTCTCGATTTCTTCCCTCCGGATTATGAGCGCTTTCCATGTCTGCGGCTGGCCTACGACGCGCTGGAAGCAGGAGGAACCGCACCCGCCACGCTCAACGCGGCAAATGAGGCGGCTGTCGACCTCTTCTTAAAGGAGGAGATACTCTTCACCGATATACCAATACTGATTCGGCGCTGCCTCGAACGATGTTCGCAGGGAGATGCGATGAATCTCGAATCTCTGGTCGAAGTCGACCGTAAAGCCCGGAAAATCGTGCAGGAACTCAATCGCTCAGCGGTTCATTGAACCGGCGAGTGTCGCTCCCACAGGCGGCCGCATTCGAAATCACCCACAGTAGGTAATCGCTCTGGAAATCCTCTCGTATATAGGCTGGGTACTGCTGGCCATCATGATCCTCGTGTTCGTGCACGAGATGGGCCACTTTCTTTTCGCAAAGCTGTTCGGGATGCGCGTCGATCGTTTTTCGGTCGGTTTTCCGCCGAATATTTTGCGCAAAAAGGCAGGCGAGACGGAATACGTACTCGGCCTGACGCCGCTCGGCGGCTATGTCAAAATCTCCGGCATGGTCGACGAGAGCATGGACACCGATTTTGTGGCGACCGAACCGGAGTCCTGGGAATTTCGGTCTAAGCCGGTATGGCAGAGAATAGTTGTCATCACGGCCGGCGTGGTATTCAACGTTCTTCTCGCCGCGCTGATCTTCATCACGCTGAAGTACTCAGGCGGAGAGACGTACATCCCTGCCGAAAACGTAGAAGCGGTCTACATCGAGGAAGGTGCCTTTCTGCATGATCTCGGCCTGCGGACCGGAGACCGAATCGTGGCTGTGAACGGCGAGCCCATGGAGCGGGCGGACGACTTTCTCAGCATCGACGCGCTCATCGCCGACCGCTTGACGATTACAGTCGAACGTGACGGCGAGATGGTTACTGTCGAGGGTCCCGAGGACTTGATGACCCAACTGAATCGGTCGCAGGGCAACTTCGGAATCTCATACAGTCCAAGCATTATTGGTGGCGTGGCAGGGGACTCGCCGGCGTCGTCTCTGGGGCTCATTGCCAACGACCGAATACTGTCGGTCGACTCTCAACAGGTTCTTTTCTGGAACCAACTCACCGCATTGATTCGGGAGTCGGCGGGCGAGGAACTTGTTGTGAGATGGGAACGGCCCGATTCGCTGCACGAGAACACCGAGATTGCTCCCGGTGTGTCCGTGGTTGCCGACCAGGATGGCTCCGTCGTGCTGGAAGGCGTCGTGGCTGGCAGACAGGTGTCTTTCGAGGGTGAGGAGTACTTCGGGCTTGGAATTCGCGGCCCCTCTGCGGAGCAACTGCAGCGCGCGCTTGGAAGTAAGGTGAAAAACTACTCGTTGGCCGAAGCCGTGACGGCCGGGACGTCGGAGACCTGGGTGACGACGAAGGCCATCGTGACCAGTTTGTCTCGGGTTGTCACCGGCCGTGACAATTTTCGCGAGACGATGGGTGGTCC
>JAHHLP010000190.1 GCA_018679295.1 Rhodothermia bacterium | reverse complement strand
GCCGGGTCGAGTGGGTCGGCCTTGCTAAACGACCCGACGCAGTAGTTATACTGGACGCCCTGCGCGGCAGAAAAGTCATTGTACTCTTCGGTGTCTGCATCGAGCGTAGCCAGCAGGAGGTCGTCTCTGAATAGCTGGAATCCATCCTCGGTGTCGGTCGTGTCGGACCACGAGACGGAGACGCGATCGTCGAAGGTATTGTCCGTTGCCGCAACGTCTGCAGGTGGTGCAAGGCCGCCTGCCATCCCATCGTCGCACATTTGAACCGATTCAACGCCGTCGCCGACTGCTGCAACGCAATACGTGTTGGCGACGGTGGGTGCGGTGAGGTATGCAAAGGAGGTCTCGTCCACATCCACGGTACCGACCAAGACTGCGTCGCGATAGATCCGGTAACTGTCCTCGGCATCCGTGAGGTCGTTCCAGGTTATGACGACGCGATCGTTGTATTGACCGTCCGTTGCCGACACATCTCCGGGCGGGGTCAGGAATCCGCGCCATCCGTCATCCATCTGGTTGGCGAACACAAGCGACTCGAAGTCAGTCCCGAAAGTGAAAGAACCGTCGTCGTCGACGTCCTCGAAAGCCGCAATTCGATAGTCATACGTCTGAAATCCGATCACCGCCATGCGATCCGCATAGGATGTCAGATTTGCTCCGACTTCACCACGAAACTCTGCGACTCCGGTTGGAACCCACGCAGTTGCTGGATTCATTTCCATGAGCGTAACGCTGTGGTCGCCAACTGCGTCTGGCGCCAGTAGACCACTCTGAACATCCATTGGCCAGTAGCTCGCGAGTCCGGGCTCGTCGCCCGTGAGAAGCGTTAGCTTGCGGTCGTTGACCTCCTCTTCCGTGAGCGCGATATCCCAATAGCGCACCTCGTCCAGGTCGCCGCCAAAGTGGCCGCGTTGCCGCGAAGGTCCCTGCGCTTCAGCTCGGCCGAACTCCAGATCTCCGAACGGGCGGAATGTGGAGGGCAGTACGTCGGTCGCAATGCGTACACCGTCACGGTAAATGAATCTCCTCAGGTTCGGAGAGTCGTAGGCGATCGCCCAGTGATGCCACAGCCCGTCACTCGGATCGGGGTCGGTAGCCACGAGCGCGTTCGTGCCAAACATGAAGAGAAACTGTCCACTGTCATCGAAACCGACTTCAAGATCCACGTTGACCGGGTCACCGTTCGGATTCGACTCGACATTGATCACGATATCGGACGTCGTCGACGTGGCTCGCCGTGCCCAGAACTCGAACGAAAAGCTCTCATCGAGCGTCACTTTGCCTTCGGTCTGAACGAAATCATTGCTGCCGTCAAACCGCAGGGCATTGCCGGCATCACGATAGATGTTAAAACCGCCTTCGATTTCAGACTGATCTGACCATGTGGCCAGAACCAGGTCTTCGTACAGGCCATCGCTAGCCTCGAACGACAGAGGCGCAGCAATCACACGGCTTCCGTCGTCACACCCGACTAGAGTCTCCGTGGAGTTTTCGAGCACCACGCTCACGCAATACTCGTACGTCCGATGAGGCGTTGCGAGAAAGTCCTCATAGAGGGTCTCTGTCGGAGCAGCAACCGCAATCAGAGTATCGTCGCGCGTAATGTGGAACGTGCTTGTCACGTCGACAGATGTGGCCGTAGACCACAGAACTTCGACGCGGTCCTCTAGTGTGGTGCCGGCATTGGGGCCAGTGGCTCGAACACTGTCATCAGCGGCGAACGACAGTCGGGCATCGACAGCCAGCTCGGGCGTGGATGCGTCGGTCGCTAGGGCAAAGCCGGACAGAATCAGAATACAAGTGGTGACAGCAGACAATAGTAGCGTTCGCGACGACATAGTAATCTCGCCTCCTCCGTGGGTGAATGAGCGAGATCCGCGCGACGTAATGAGCTGCTAAGAGATCACGCCTGAACCGCTCAGAATAGTGTACGGGCTCAAGCGCTGGTGCCTGCGATGCAAGAAGCAGACAAAGGACGGCGACTTCAGAATTAGAGACGCACCGAGGTCAAGATGTGCTTGTCGACAATGGGCCAGTCTCTGAATGAGCGTTAGTTAGATACTCCCCAGTTGCCCACAATGTCAACAGCTTCTTAACGCAGCCTTCGAAACTTAGTCGGGTGGCGGATAGGCATTCACTCGAGCATTGACCCGCTCATATGATTCTCGTCGATCCCTTCGGATGACTGGTATATGACCCTGTGACGACTGCTAGCGGCAGGGCGTCTCGTCTTCTCAAGCTATCATGCTGAAGGAGTGGCTAATCCCCGTACTCGCTAGGTCACATCTACCGCATATTGGTGTCACCCGTTCTGATCTATTATTTTGCGGCCGCACCAAACCTCAGGGTATATGGGAGATTTTGATCCTCGCAAACGGGAAGTCCTCGACTTCATAGAACCGATCGTCGATCAACACCTCGATCTGTTGGTGGATCACCAGTCGAAGAAGTGGTGGCCCGCCCGGTTCTTTTCATGGATGGAAACGCCCGCGTATCAGGAGCCGCTGGCCGAGCTGCGCCGTGAGGCCGAGGGGCTCGGGCTGGGCATCCTCGCGACGATCGTCGGCAACATGATCACCGAAGAGGCCCTCCCCAACTACAGCGCCCGACTCGCTACCCTCTTCCCCGACCCGACGGGCATCGATGAC
>JAHHLP010000029.1 GCA_018679295.1 Rhodothermia bacterium | reverse complement strand
TGCTTCGAGAGCACCTTCGTGTTCCCGGCATGGGTGAGACCCGGACCCGTTACTTCCGAGACAAGCTGGCTATGCGACGCCAGGCTGAGGAGGCGGGAATCGCGGTGCCGCCGTACGTGGCAGCAATAAACGACCAGGAGATTGTCGCCTACACGCAGGCGGTAGCCCCCCCGTGGCTCCTTAAGCCGAGAATGCAGGCGTCCGCCACTGGTATTGTCAAGGTGTCATCGATCGAAGAGGTCTTTTCGGAACTCGAGGAGTTGGGAGACGATCGGACCCACCATCTGATTGAGAAGTTCGTGCCCGGCAACATCTACCATGTAGATTCGATCGTGTATCGGGAAGAGGTCGTGTTTGCGCGCGTCAGCGCGTACGCGGAAACGCCGATGAAGGTGGCGCATGAGGGAGGCATATTTGTCACCCACACGGTGGAACACGATTCACAGGAAGGACGCCGGCTCCTGGAGGAGAACAAACGTCTCATGCGAGCGATGGGACATCGAAGTGGTGTTGCCCACACAGAGTTCATCATTGGGCAAGACGGGAAGATCTACTTCCTGGAGACAGCGGCGCGGGTGGGTGGAGCACATATAGCCGAAATGGTCGAGGCCGCCAGTGGCATCAACCTCTGGCGAGAGTGGGCGCACATTGAGACGCTTCGCTCGGGTGAGGAGTATCGACTGCCAGAGGTGCGTGCGGACCATGCGGGCCTCGTCGTGTCCCTCGCGCGACAGGAGTATCCGGATCTATCCTCATTCGATTATCCGGAGGTCGTCTGGAGGCTGCAGAAGCGGCATCATGCCGGTCTTATCGTCACGTCAAATCGGCTGAATCGCGTCAAGCAACTGGTGTCTGAGGCCGCAGTCCGCTTTCAACACGAGTTCATGGCGGTCGCTCCGTTGCCCGACCGGCCATCTGCTTGACGATACTGGCGCTCGCTGCGTCAGCACTGGTCGTCGGGAGGTCAGCTGCAATCGTGCCTGCTACGTGACTCGGTCAATCGTCCCTATGAAGTCAATAGTGCCTACGGAGCGACCCGGTCGTACCTGCCGCGGGCAACTCTTGCAGGTGGGTATTTACAGCGAGTCAATAGGTACACCGCGGCTGCGCACCCAGTCCGCATGCAACACCTGCAACCGATGCGTGATGCCTGCATTCGCCTTGTCGGTGATCTTGCGGCCATCGGCCTCAACGACCGGTGTCAGTTCACCCATCGTGCCCGTCGTAAACACCTCGTCTGCCGTGTACAGCTCCGTCAGCGACACGTTGCGTTCATCCACGGGAATGCCATCCTCCCTCGCAAGACGAATTACGAGGCCTCGAGTAATGCCCGGAAGGCAAGCGTCCGCGTGCGGGGTAAGGAGCCGGCCCGACCTGACGACGAAGATGTTGGTCGCGTTTGTCTCTGCAATGAACCCATGCAGGTCAAGCATTATCGCATCATCCGCTCCCGCGACATTTGCCTCGATCTTCGCAAGGATATTGTTGAGGATGTTATTGTGGTGGATCTTTGAGTCAAGTATCTGCGGGGTATTGCGCCGCGTTGAAGAAGTGACCAACCGGATGCCGGACTCCGGATATACCGGCTTCTTCCATTCAGCGAGTACGATGAGCGAGCAGCCGTACCGGTTGTTTTTCGGGTCCATGCCGGAGGTCACCTTGCGACCTCTCGTCAGGGTAAGTCGGATGTGCGTCTCATCACGCATGCCATTCGCATCCAGCGTCGTCCTGATCGCCTTCTTGACAGCAGGACGATCTGGAATCCTCTCAAACGCGAGTGCGTGCGCCGATGCGTAAAGTCGGTCCAGATGTTCTTCCAGCTCCGCTATTCTACCGTCGTAGACGCGAAGTCCTTCCCACACCGCGTCGCCGCCCTGTACGACGCTGTCGAAAACCGAGATTCTGGCCTCATCGCGCGCCCACAAGGTCCCGTCCACATAAATCATGATGGATCGGTTTCGCTCGTCCGGGAGCCTGGGCTCGGAGTCACCTACTGCTTCCATCTTGGCATTCTCAGCCTTTGTCATCGTCAAGTTTTCTTCCTCGATTTGGGCCTACTGTACTTTTGTTTCTGTATCCAGTGCCGGATCATGGCCGGCAGGCTTCGCTTCTACCGACGTTGGATAGAATGAACCCCCTAGCGTTGCCAGGTCGACCAACCCTGCTGCCGGCTCGTAGCGACCTCCCACTTCCGTCGCATAAGCTTTCATCCGGGCGACCATAGCAGAGACACCAATCAGATCGATGTACCTGAAGGGGCCGCCAATGAACGGAGGAAAGCCGATGCCGAACACGGCGGCCACGTCACCGTCGCTGTGCCTAGATATGATCTGGTCGTCGAGACAGTGCACGGCCTCGTTCACCATAAGTGACACGCACCGCTTTTGTATTTCGTTGTTTGCCAGCGTGTTAGTCTCTACGACTCCAAGTAGTTTGTTCACTTCATCCGCGACTCCTTTGCGTTTGCCATCTTTACCATAGGAGTAGAACCCACGGCGGGATTTCTTACCCAACCTGCCATCTGCCACCATGCTCTCGACGACCCCAGTCGATTGGATTCGATCTCCAAACGCCTCCTCCAGGACAGGAACGACTTTCGCCCCCACATCGAGTCCAACTTCGTCCATCAGCTCGAAGGGACCGATTGGAAACCCGAAGGCCCGCATTGCAGCGTCCACCTCTTCGATCGATACGCCCTCAACCAGGAGTCTCGACGCCTCGTTGAGGTACGGTGCCAGAATGCGGTTGACGAAGAAACCGGGACCATCGCTGACAACGATGACCGTCTTGCCTTGCCTCTTGCCCACGTCAACAGCCGTCGCCACAGCTTGGTCGGACGTCTGCCTGCCCCTCACTACCTCGAGTAGGGGCATCTTGTCGACCGGCGAGAAGAAGTGCATCCCTACGATGTTTTGCGGGTGCCTCGCGCCGGATGCGATACGGGAAATCGGAATCGACGACGTGTTCGACGCGAATATGACGTCCGATCCCGCAACCTCCTCCACTTCCGACAAAACCTGCTGCTTGATTTTGAGATCTTCGAAAACGGCCTCAATGACCAGATCGACAGATTCGAATCCGGAATAGTCGATTGTTGTCGTGACCCTGTTGAGCTTTGCTGCCTTCTCGAAGTCGCTCAGACGTAAACGGGATGCATGTTTATCTATCCGGCCCGATAAGTATTTCACTGCTCCGGCGAGACTCTTGAAATCGCGATCCTTCAATCGCACATCGACGCCGGCCTTCGCCGCGGAGACGAATGCGATGCCGGCGCCCATTAGGCCGGCGCCAAGGATCCCAATCCTTCGGACTTCCCTGGCTTCGCCATCCAGCGCATCAGGCGAGAGATCGTTACCCGCAAGGAAGAGGCCCATAAGCGCCTGCGCCTGCGTCGTGCGTGCAAGCTCTCCGAACTTGCGCGATTCGTACTG
>JAHHLP010000094.1 GCA_018679295.1 Rhodothermia bacterium | reverse complement strand
AGCATGGCTCGGTGAGGTCGGATTCAATACGGAGTGAACGTCTTGACCAGTTCTTTCGACGCTTTGTCAAGAACTACAACGAGCGCCTCGGCCTACACTGGTGGCGCAAAGTGGCAGCGCCACCGATGCTATGGACCATGAGTCCGGAATCGCGTTATCAGAGGGGTGACAAGATCACGCGGATGAGAATAACGCACGTCACCTCGCTATACCGTCGCGGCGACTACTCCGTCGTGAGGTCTCGGCCCGTCAAGGAGTATAAATTTCGAACTGACTGAAGTTGTGGTGCGTCAGGCGGGAAGAAAAAGATTAAACAACTGCTTGGCCATTGGAGCGAGCGGTACGTTGAATTCAAATGTCCGCTCCAGAAACCAGAGCATAGAGATAGCTATGAGCAGTACGGCGCCGAGTTGCATCGCCCACTTTGTGTAGAACTCCCTCTTCGCCAGCATAAACAGAACCGGGAAAGCAAGTGCGATGATTGCAACCTGACCGATCTCAACGCCGAGGTTGAACCCAAGTAGCGATGGCACCAGATGGTCTCGGGTAACACCAATCTCTCCCAAGACCCCAGCGAAGCCGAAGCCGTGAAAGAGCCCGAACACAAAGACAACAATCCAAATCCTCTTGCCAAATATCGGATAGAAGATGTCCAGTGCGGCCGCTGCAATAGACACGGCAATAATTGGTTCGACGATCCGCCCAGGTATGTTCACGACGTTCAACGCCGCGAGCGACAAAGTCACGCTGTGCGCGAGCGTGAATACGGTAACGATCTTAACGACATTGATGGCTGCTTCAGTGAACTTGTCAACTGGATGCCATTCTCTTTCACGGCGGACCGTTACTGCAGGGATTATTAGGGCCACCAGAAAAAGAATATGATCGATGCCGATCCAGATGTGCCATATTCCGAGTTTTACTACGGCGACAAAGCCTCTCCAAATTGAATTGTCGCTAAGGTCTAAAGTCTGAAGCTGGCTATCGGAGGAGAAAATTAGCGCAATCTGTTCACCGCCGAACGTTCCGGCTTTCCAGTTGTATTTGATCGCCAGGAAGCCACGATGGTCTTCGTCGATATCAACCACGGCGGAGTAGTTGACGTCGATTCTTGCCGGTAGTTGATCAAACGCCTCCAGTGCAAAGTGGACGTATACGAATTGACCGAAATCGACATCGTGGATCTCAATCCCGGTAAATCTGTAGGGCATCAACTGACCGCCAGCATGAAATCTGACATGATCACGGTAGTATGCGTGGATTTGATTGAGGTGAGGCAATAAATCCTCCTCTGTCAAGTCCCCCTCGGTGCTGAGATTCAGGTTCAGCACTCGATTAAGATCGCTGACCATGATATCGAAGTGGCCGACCATGCTTGAGTCCAGGATCTCTACGAGGATGTAGCTTTGGCCGGGGTTGTGCGCCTCAGCACGTAAAGGAGCGAGAAGGCTGACCGCAAGGGCAGCGAGTACAGAGCCTTTACAGGCTACTTTAGCGAGAGATCTACGCATTTCTTGGGGCGATTGAAAACGAGGGTTAGCCTGGCACTAAGCGGCGCACAGCTTGATCGCGCTGACAGTCATCGTCGCTTCGGCAGAGACCGCGAATATCTGCAACGACGAAAAATCAGAAATTCTTTCGTTCATACATATCTATGAATACCCTGATCCTTTCGAGCTCGGATACAAGGGAGATCGTGCGGCGGGTCGGACTCGACGCAGTCATGGACCGCATGATCGACGCCCTTTACACGACGCTCTCCACGCTTGTAACGGAAAAGACGGTCGTCCCGCTGCGATCGGGCTTTCACTATCACGATCCGATGCCCGGACTCATTGAGTGGATGCCGATCATGGAGAACGGCAGCCGGGCCACAATCAAGGTCGTCGGATATCATCCGGAGAACCCGGACGCGTACGGCATTCCGACCATACTGGGCACGGTCAGCTCGTACGACGTAAAAACCGGGCATCTGATCGGACTGGCTGACGGGACGTTTCTGACCGCGTTACGAACCGGCGCTGCCTCCGGAGTCGCCACCCGAATCATGGCATCGAAGAACGCGCGCATCGTCGGACTCATTGGATGCGGTGCGCAAGCCGTCGCGCAGTTGCACGCGGTCTCCCGTGTGATGGATGTGCGCGAGGTCCTCTACTACGACATCGATGCGGATACGGTGCAATCGTTTCCGTCGCGGAGTAATATCCTGGGGCTGGATCGTACCTCCTTCAATGCAACGGGCCTCAATGATCTGATTCAGAACTCGGACGTTATCTGCTCCGCGACCAGCGTCGACGTAGGAGCAGGTCCGGTGTTCGACGATACTGAGACGAAGCCGTGGCTCCATATCAATGCGGCCGGATCGGATTTCGAAGGCAAGTATGAGATTCCGAAAACGCTCTTGAAGCGAAGTGTTGTCATACCGGACGTGCTGCAGCAGGCTGTCTCGCAGGGCGAGTGCCAACAACTGGATGGCGAGCATATTGGTCCGGAGTTGATCGACGTGATACGAAATGCGGAAGAGCACGAGGGACTCCGCGAGCGCCTGACGGTATTTGACTCGACGGGATGGGCACTGGAGGACCATGTTGCACTGGATCTCTTCATGGAGTATGCCGGCGAGTTCGGTCTCGGCAGCCATATCGAGATAGAGAGCGTCTCCCACGACGCCAAGAACCCATACGAGTTCGTCTTCAATGGCGTGGCTGATCAGAACAGACCGGATGCGGCATAGCGCTGCGATCATTTTGGTCCAGCCTGTCCGCCGCCACATACTTTTCCACGGTGCTCGTTCGTTATCACTCTGTCAGGTATTCTACTGTTTGGCGGGTCTTGGTCACTAGCTGCGCGAGCCAGCAGGATATAACGATCACTACCGCCACCATCAGATGAGTCCCGGGTCAGATGAGACTTCTTGACGCAACCCCAGTTGTTGTACTCGCTCTCCTGACAGCGACGGCATGCGCCCAGGAGGCGCTTCTCAAGAATGCACCCGGTTCACCGCTACGCGTCGAGGGTGGGCCGTCCATCGTACGGCTTGCCGACTTTAACGACGACGGCATACTTGACCTCGTTGTGGCGCTGTCATCAGACCTGGCCGTAAGCGTCTACGCGGGAGACGGTAAAGGGGCGTTCGAGGTGAACCCGACGGCTCGCGTCCCGGTGTCCCTCGAGCCAACCGAGCTTGCAGTTGATGACTTGAACGGTGACGGCTGGGCCGACGTAGCAGTGGGCAGCCACGACTCGTACGAGGTATGGCTGTATTTCGGTGATGGACGTGGGGGCATCAGCCCGGCGACGAAACCACTTCGAATGCGCGAGGGCAACAGGCCACACACGCATGGTCTCGTCCTGGCGGATGTCAATGAGGATGATCTAGTTGATATTGTGACGGTCAACAACGAGGACAACGACGTTGCCGTGATGCTCTCTGGAGGTCAGGGGCGTTTTGAGCCCGCGCCCGGGTCTCCCTTTCCGGTCGGAGCCAGCCCCTACCCTCCGGGCGTGGGCGATGCGAATGGAGACGGGTTTATCGACATCGCAGTGCCGAGTACCGTCCGATCCGGAAAGGGTAGTATTGATCTTCTGATTGGTGATGGCGGAGGTGGATTTGCTCGTGAGACGGTGCCGATCGAGACGCCTCGACCGTGGCAGGCCGCTATCGGAAACGGGTCGGTCAAAGCGGCGGACAGATCAGGAAATGTGGTCGTATCGCACTGGGAACGTCCACGTATCTCGTTGCTCTCGTTCGATCCGGCATCGGGCGGTTGGAGTGAGACAGTCAACTCACCGCTCACGGCTGATATCGCCGCGTTTGAAATCTCGATTGCTGACATGAACGGTGATGGTCTCTACGATATCGTGGGAGTGGCGGGAGACGAGGTTGGCGTCTTGCTCGGAAGGGAAGACGGCGGGCTTCAATCTGCGCCCGGCTCACCCTATGAAATCGGCGGAGGGGCTTGGCAACTGGACGTTGGCGATCTGAACGGGGATGGCCAACTGGATGTTGTTGCGGGATGCGCGGACGAGAACGTGGTCTCCGTTCTGATAGGCCGATGATCCGCCGTACCAAGTCATAAGGTTACGGACGGTCCCAGTCGATCACGGATACCCTGCCGGAAAGTGCCGTCCTCGAGATACCTGCGCAGGTGCTGACCCGGGCATGACGTTTCGGCGAGGTCCGAGTGTCCGTAAATCCTGTCCAACGGCACGTTGAACTCTGCAACTCCCCAAGCCATTAGGTCGGCTATGGCCTCAACCTGCTCGGGGGTCGGCTCCTGGAGTTCGTAGTTCCCGAGCACGCTGATAAGAAGATGTCCGTTGACGTCGTATCGCGTATTCGTTTCGCCGCGGAAGCGGTAGTCGCGCCCCTCGTATATCGTGCCGTCAAGGCCGATAAGAAAGTGGTAGGGGACGTCCCACCAGTTCCTGTTGTCCTCGCTCCATAGCTGCAGCTCCCGGAGTTTCTCCGGAACGTTGTCGTTCGGGCGTAGAGGTTCTGCGCTGCCACTGTGGTGCAACGTGATCATCCGAATGTTGTGCGGTATCCGAAGGCGCTTCCGAGGACCGTCGATGGATATTGCGGTAGCTATTTCCTCCGGAAGATCGGCGGCGCGGCCAACCTCGATCTCCGCTATCCCCGCACCCAGTTCACCAGGATCGGTACGGGCCGCAAGGACGGCAATGTGAAACGGACCCCAGTTGAAGGCGGCGCCTTCCGCGACGACTTCTGTTGATGACTGCCCATTCACGGAGAGGCCGAGGCGTACGCTGTCGGCCATGGAAGTGTCCGAGGCTGCAATCATCTTCTCGAGTTGGATTACGAGACCGTGCAGCGACGCCGTATCGCCGGGCGCCAGATTCTTGCGGATTCCGTCGGCAACCACACCGCCAGGCCGATGGACCTCCCAGACGGCGTGTCGGACCACGTTTTCGGGCAGGGAATGAGAGAATAAAGACTGCGTGCCGGTGCTTCCCGCGCAGGATGCGAGCAGGAGAGCGGTACACAAGCTACATCCGAAGATGGCAGGTGGGCGCAAAGCTGAGTATTGGCGTAATTGAAATCAGGAGCAGGCACAATGTAAATGAACTCATAGATCTTGCAACTTTTATTTCTTTTATCGTATAGTTGCGATAAACGATAAATGAATCCGAGCACGCGTAGGCAAGAGGCCCGTGCTCACAGTTCACCGGAAGGTGGAGGTCTCATATGACACTCGACAGATGCACGTGCGGCTGCGACGGCGACTGCTGTGGCGGTGGCTGCGGCTGCTAGTGCCTTACCGGCTAACCGGCGGCCGGTCACCCCGGCCGTCGGCCGCGCCGGCTTTTTAGTAGGCCGTGGTCTTTTGCCCACGGTCGTGGGGCACGTAGCCGCGAGACCAGCAGGCGAACCGACACCGCGCCGGCCCCGTTGCGATCCCTCGCGACTCTGATTGGACGCTCGGGTTTCGAAAGCGGTTCTAGCGCTGCCGTTCGAAATTGACTCAAACCCAAGAAGATATCTCCGAAAGATCCTTGCGCTGGATGTCCGGCACGACGGCTCCGTCGGCCGGCAGGCCCACCGGCATGAGAACAAAGGGGCGCTCACGCGCCGGCCGCCTAAGGATTTGGTTGAGGAATTTCATCGGACTCGGCGTGTGCGTCAGAGTGGCCAATCCGGCGTTGTGAAGCGCGGTGATCAGGATGCCGGTAGCAATACCGACCGACTCGCTGACGTAGTAGTTCTTGACCCGCTCGCCGTCGGTTGTCTCTCCATACGCCTCCGCAAACACCACGATCAGATAGGGAGCCTCTTCGAGAAATGGCTTCTTGTCATCCGTGCCCAATGGAGCGAGGGCCTCGAGCCAGTCGGCGGGAGCGCGCTCATGGTAGAACGCACGCTCTTCCTCCTCCGCGGCTTTCCGAATTGCGGACTTTATGCGCGAGTCAGACACGACTACGAAATGCCATGGCTGCCGATTGGCGCCACTCGGAGCCGTACCGGCAGCTCGAATGCAGTTCTCAATGACCTCGCGGGGTACAGGGCTCGTTGAAAACTGTCTGACAGATCGTCGCCGTCGCACGTCGTCTAAAAAGCGCTCGCTTCGAACCCGCATTTCGGATTCGCGATACGTGACAAAGTCGCCCAGTGGTCGAAATCCGGCTTGCATGGCGGCGTTTTGAATGGATGGCGTTAGCTGGAATGGATAAGGATACCCTGCGGCGCGCAAAGTTCTGAACGGACGTATTCGCAGACGGCGCCGTCAGTCGCCCGGCCCGCTCTTCACTTAAGCAAGTACGGGTCAAGTCCGATATCCGAAAAGACTAAATGTGAAGATTATTCCCAGTTTTCCGCCCCTATCGCCTAGGTAGCTATGAGTCAATCCCAATTCATGCTAATCGTGCTAGGCATCGTCATCGTCGGAATTGCTGCCGTTCTTGCGGTTCGCGGATTCGGCGAAGGTCGCAAGAAAGCGAACCTTGATGCCTTGTCGCAGGATGCATATGAAGTCGCAGTTGACGCTATTCGTTGGATGCGCAAGCCCGAATTTTTCGGTGGTGGAGGCGACACATGCGCCGCAGCGAGATGTGACTGGACTGCAGCGACGCTGGAGAAGTTTGGCTACGGTGCTGAAAGTGACGGCAGTCTCCACACGTATCATGGAATGATTGAAATCGATCCCGCTTCGGATCCCGAGAATCTCGTGATTCGAGGGACCAACCCTGAACTCGGCAACCAGGTGGTGATTCGTATCACCGGTGCCCACCCCGATAGCGTTTACACAGTTATCGACCCCGAGTACACTCCGTGACGGGTCGCGACTTTGCGGACTCTTCCGTAAGGCCTCGTTTCCAAAAGGAAGCGGGGCCCTTTTTTTCGTACGATGACAGTGGTTGAGTGTCGGGTTTGTCCCGACAGGCGCTGACGGGTCTCCAACCAGCCGCAAGATCTGTTTGCCCGACTGTACGGTTTTCCGAAAAGTGCGTATCGTTCCTCTCGTGGATCAGGGTTTGATTCAAAGCGAGGTCAGTAAATGCCGAATGTTGAGTCTATCGTCGATAAGCAAGTTCGGGTGTGGAGCGAGAGCCTTAGGTCGGCCGAGCGGGAAGGACGCACCACAACTCACTGGCCGGTCATAACCGTGTCTCGCGAATACGGTGCTCGTGGAGCCGCGCTGGCCGATCAGGTCAACCGAAAGATCGGGTTCACCGTTTGGAATCGAGCATTGGTCCAGGCAATAGCCGAGGACAGCGACGCGAGTCAGGAGATTGTAGACTCGCTGGACGAGCGGCGCCGCAAGGCATTGGAAGACGCCGTGATGGGTGCGCTGATGGGTTCGAAGGTCACGAACGTCCAATACCTCAGGTCGCTGATGCGTCTCGTTCAGGCGATCTCTGCTCACGGTTCAGCAATTATCGTCGGCCGTGGAGCGAACTACATCCTTCCCGCGGCCGATGTGCTGCGCGTCCGCGTCGTAGCTCCGCTTGAAAAGCGTGTGGCGGGATACGCGCTCCGGCAGCGGATGTCGGAAAAGGAAGCACGGCAAGTCATTCAGAATAGCGACGCCGAACGCTCAGAGTTTGTCCAGTTTCAGTTCCGCCGGGACGTTGATGAGTCGTCGGATTACGACATGGTTATCAACTCGTCGACCTACGACCTTGAAGCAATGACCGATTTGGTACTTGATGGCTATCGCTTGAAGTTCGGGCGCCGCCCGAATGTGAGGTCGACCTGATTTTTGCTCGGCGTACGCGTCAGCCTAGTGACTCATCCTGGTGTCAGACCAGGCTGCCCGCACGCCGTGGAGAAGTCTGGCACCCAAGTTGTCATGACCTGTATTTAGATCAGGTGCTGTTTATCGCTATCATCTATCATACAGTGTCGACTGCACAAGAGACTAAAGACGATGCTTCGAACGGGGGAGCCGCGACATCAACAGATCAGTGCTTGGTTGCGCGAACAGATCGATTCTGGGATGCTTTCGCCGGATGATCAACTCCCGTCGGAAGCCGAGCTGGGTCGTCGGTTCGGGGTTTCTCGAATTACGGTTCGCAGAGCCCTGCATACACTCGAGAGCGAGGGGCTGATCTATCGCAAGCAGGGCCTCGGGTCTTTTGTGCACTCGAGACCGCTTCGTCAGGGACTCGTGTTCCTGTCCGACTTTGTGGAGGACATGGCGGCAGCGGGTCTGAAGCCTGCTTCGCGAACACTGAATCTGCAAACTGTGCAGGCGCCGGCCATGGTGGCTGTCGCTCTCGGTATAGAGG
>JAHHLP010000157.1 GCA_018679295.1 Rhodothermia bacterium | reverse complement strand
TCTGTGTGGTCTCGGGCTCATGTACGTGCCTGATCCGATTTCGTGTCTGCGCGAGATGCACCGCGTGCTAGGCAACGGAAAACGAGCCGTCACCGCGGTTTGGGGGAGACGGGAGCGCTGTGGCTGGGCCGAAGTGTTTCCGATTGTAGATCGACGAGTGGCTTCCGAGGTTTGCCCGATGTTCTTTCAGTTTGGAACCGGCGACGCATCGTTGTTCGCATTTAAGCAGGCGGGATTTGAGGACATCGAGCTGGAACGGTTGTCGGTGACGTTGCACTACGAATCAGCCGACGAGGCCTGCGCAGCTGTGTTTGCTGGAGGTCCGGTCGCACTGGCGTATCGGAAATTCGACGACGACACTCGTCGGGCTGCGCACGCCGAGTATCTGGCATCGATCGAGCCGCATCGTGTCGGAAGAGGTTACGAGATCCCCGGCGAGTATGTAATCACAAGGGCCGCGACGCCGGCTTGAGACTGGGTCGAGACCTCGTCACTGTAATCAGTCTTCGACCCAAACGACGAGCCCGTATCGCCGATCCCTGATCTTGAAGGGCCGCGGCAGGTTGGGAACGACGTAAGTCGAGTCTCTCAGTTGCTCGAGATCCTCGACGTCGTACACGAGCGCGCCTCCCTCCCGATCCGTCCCGAAGAGATAGGGAAGGTACGTGCCTGCTACTCCGGTTCGCTCGAACCAGAAATCGCGGACTACCGTCTGACCGCGCCGCAGTGACAGGCTGGTCTCGCCGAAGCCGAGCCGGATCCGGATTTCCCTGGGCGTCAGCCCCCGATAGCGCTTGCCGATGTAAATGGCAGCCTGGTTGTCCGTGAGTCTGGCCCATTCCTCGCCACTGGGGGGCTTCATCGAAGAGCAGGAACTTCCGACGAGGGCGACTCCGGCAAAAAGCAGAACCAGTCGGTATTTCATGTGCGGCGGCAAGGCCCAACGCGGTTTGGAAACCTGGAAAGCGTTGTATCCTTAACGCTCGGAAGACCTGTGGTTCCTCTGGCCCGCACACGTAGGTCTTTGAACCGGCAGCAACGATCCGACGGCGAAGAAAGAGATGAACACCCCTGAAGCGGCTATTGCTCGTCAACGCGAAAGGTGGATCAGTGCAATCAACGGAGGCTCCGCAGAAGACTTCCTGGAGGTAGTCGCCGACGACGCTGTCTGGCTCCCGGCCCGCAGTGATGCCATCGTCGGCAAACCCCAGATTCGCGCCTGGCTCAGCGCCCCCTTCCAGACCTACGACTTCGACTACTCGGTGTCACAGGTTCGGCTTCGCGTGGCGGGGGAATGGGCGATTGAGCAGGCACGCTTCACAACCGTGGTCACCACAGAGGACAACGGTGATCTACCTCCACACCGAGGGTCCTACATCGTCCTCTGGAGGAGATATGCCGACGACCAATGGCTCATCGAAAGATACGTCGACCTGTCCGCTCATTTCGAGCACATGACCTGATGCCAATCGCATCGTTGGCAGGTTCTGTGTCGCGATTCAATCGAACGCGCCGCCACACGATGGTCAGGTGTTATCGGAGACTGCAGTACCGCTGTACAAGCGCAACGTCGTCTTCGGATGACGTATCCACCACGACGTCGTTGAACGAACACGTGAACTCCTGCTGCGAGCAAGCGCCGCGGTAGTTCCCATCGAGCGTCAAGATCGTGTTGCCGGTTTGAAAGTCGGAATCCAGGGTTTCGCGGAAGCGATCGAAGGACAGAGAGCACTGATCTCCGGAGATAGCACCGTCGAAGAAGATATCGAGCGACACGGCCGTCTCGCTGAAGGCCCCTGATCCGTCGATAGCCAGAGACCCGTTCAGACCATTGCAGTCATTGAAATCGATGGAGACATCCACGCTGAAGCTGCTTTGCGATGCTGAACTCGATCCACTTACGTCGAAGGATCCCCCTTCCGGGCAGGCTCCCTGCGGACTCGTCGCGCCGGCCACCGACTGACTCTTTCCGGACTGAATCTCTACGAGCGCCAGCGACACAATCGAGAAGGCATCCGAGAACGTTTTGGCAACGGCTTCCGAAGTCTCGGCGGAGAGGTCACCACCCTTCTCGCTGTTGCTGTCGCAGCCGGTCAGAGCTGCACTTATCGCAATTGCCAACGTCAGTGTCAGGGGGATAGTCAGGTTCTTCATAATGGGATTACCTCCAGGCGTCCTGTCTGGACGCGGGCGCAAATGCGCGGTCAGTCATTCATGGTCGGGAAAAGTCGTCGAAATGGTTATCGACTCCAAAGCGAATTGAATAAAGCGAGCAAACACCCTCAGGGAGCCGGTGAGCGGTCGCCGGCAGTGGTTGCACTTGGTTTCGAATCGATTGAGAGAGTGGCCCTCTTGCGAACGACCATGCTCTTAAGTTTCGACCGATCTTGCCGATAAAGTCTCTGTACAATGTGCTCGGTCTCTGCCAACGGCAATTCAGGCAGCGGCCCGCGTACGCGCTGGGACAATATTCTATTCTAATCCAGCGCCGCACCTCTGTAAATGCTCTCATCTGCGCGGGCGAGAGCGTGAGCCCTATTGATAGCGAAACAATGAACCTGCGCAAAAACCTTCAGACGCTGGCTATGGTCGGTGTTCTGGCTGTCAGCCCCGTCTTTGTTACCGCCTGTTCCGATCCGCTTGTGGCGGATGATGGTCAGGAGGTGACATTCGAGGCGGCGGAAATCAAGCAAGGCAAGCAGCTCGAGCGCTACTTCAGGCTACCTCCACCACCTCCGGGTGAAGAGGAAGGCGGGAATAGCACGGCATCAGACAGTACGGCCGTCAAGTAGCACTATGGCGTCATCGGGGCCCGGGCCAATCGACGACTCTGGCACGGGTCCCGGTGGGCGCTTGAGTTCGAGATGGGTTTTGTCTCGTGCGATCCCTGGTTCCGAATCCCTGTAGCCCCCAAAGACCTGTATTCAATGGGCAGACTCGACATCATTCGTCAAATAGACGTCACCGTCTTTTCCGGGAGCCGCGGCATAGACCGATGGTCGATCGGTGTGACCCAAGATCTTGAGACGACGACAACAGCGCTCGCTGAGAGCGGTGTTGACTTAGCGAACTTGCATTCGTGGAACGCTGAAAACGTTCGTGAGGCGGAGTCAGTCCGGGATCTGTTCATGACGCTCGGGATGCAGTCGTCTAATCAGGAGTCGGATGACGGAGCCGCACGGATCGTCTACCTGTTCTGAGAGCACAAATCGTTTGACGACGTCCCCCTGCCTGCACCGAATGGCTAAGGCTGCTGAGTATCTGTCCGGGACTTCCTGTCTCGAAACAGTACTCTGCCCGGCTGACAAACGGGCCACGCTGTTTTTTGATTTCATCGCGTGAAACGGACACGCATATTCATCCACGATTCCGTGGTTAACCTATTTGGCCCACTTTGCCGCCCTTTCTGATTGCTCGTCGCGCGGCTGACGAATATCACCTTCCTATGAACGGTGATAATGGTACGGCTTTTGGGTGGGTGCCCTATGCGGGCCGCATCTGTGCCCGCTGGAGCGTCGGACAACTGCTTTTCGACTACCCGACATCCGTCAAATTGAGATACGATCATTTCGTGAGGAGAGATTACAATGGGTCAACAGCAACTTCTGCTGCTCGTACTTGGAATCGTGATTGTCGGGCTGGCTGTGGTCGTCGGCATCCAGGCTTTCGGAGAGAACCAGAAAAAGACCAATGCTGATGCGCTGGTCAATGACGGCATTCGAATCGCATCCGATGCGCAGGCATGGATGATGAAGGCCACCGCCTTTGGGGGCGGCGGCAACAACTGCGGCACCGGTGTGTGTGACTGGTCAGCGCTTACGTTCTCGGCCTTGGGTTACTCTGTGGCTTCGGGTGTCCACACAAATCTGAACGGTAACTTCGAACTCGACGTCAGCACGGCGACGCAGGTCGTGATTACCGGAACCAGCGCACAAAACGGCAACCAGGTGGAGGTGACGGTCACGGGCGGGAAGCCCTCGGATATTTCAACGCTCGTGATTACCGACTACGTGGGGAGCTAACGCGTCTTGAAAATCCATTGACCGCGTGAGTAGGCGGTTGTCGAGAGCGGCATCTCCGGGGCGATCCTGGGGGTGCCGCTTTTCTTGTGCACGTCCCAATTCGTCCTGGTGCAGGTTCGCTACGAGCTGATCTTGCTTTCGTAGCACCGAGTAGGTGAATCTTCCGCAATAAACCGTGCCTTTCGTTGACAGCAAATGGATGCGGAGCGATCCTACCTTCCAAGGTTGAGTTTTCCCGTCAAATCGATTCGAGGACGTTTCATGAGCACGAATGGCAAGTGCCCGTTCACCGGGGCCATGACCAAGAGCAGTGGTGGCGGTACATCTAACCAGGACTGGTGGCCAAACCAGCTGAACCTGAGGATTCTTCACCACGGTTCGCCCGCGTCCAACCCGGTGGACAAGGATTTCAATTACGCCGACGAGTTCAAGAAGCTGAACCTGCAGGCTATCAAGCAGGACCTTTACGACCTGATGACGGACTCCCAGGACTGGTGGCCTGCCGATTACGGTCACTATGGCGGGCTCTTCATTCGCATGGCGTGGCACAGTGCGGGTACCTACCGGATCGGTGATGGCCGTGGGGGATCGGGTTCCGGCACTCTACGGTTCGCCCCCCTAAACAGCTGGCCGGATAACGGCAACCTTGACAAAGCCCGACGTCTGCTCTGGCCCATCAAACAGAAGTATGGCAACAAGATTTCATGGGCCGACCTGATAATCTTGACCGGCAACTGTGCCCTCGAGTCCATGGGCTTCAAGACCTTTGGGTTTGCCGGGGGCCGCGAGGATGTCTTCGAGCCCGAAGAGGACACCTACTGGGGCAGCGAGACGGAGTGGTTGGGCGACAAGCGTTACAGCGGCGAACGAGAGCTGGAGAATCCGCTGGCCGCCGTCCAGATGGGCCTTATCTACGTCAATCCCGAAGGCCCAAATGGAGAACCCGATCCCGTAGCGTCTGGCCGGGACATCCGCGAGACGTTCAAGCGGATGGCCATGAACGACTACGAGACCGTAGCCCTCACCGCCGGCGGGCACACGTTTGGCAAGATGCACGGTGCGGGCCCGGATTCGGCGCTCGGTCGCGAGCCGGAGGGTGCGCCAATCGAAGCACAAGGTCTGGGCTGGCTGAGCACCCATGGCAGCGGCAAGGGCCGTGATGCGATTACAAGTGGTCTTGAAGGGGCGTGGACGCCTGATCCTACGCAGTGGGATATGGACTATTTCCGGGTTCTTTTCAAATACGACTGGGAGTTGACCAAGAGCCCTTACGGTGCCTGGCAGTGGACACCGAAGGACATCGAGGAGGAAGACATGGCTCCGGATCCCGAGGATCCGACGAAGAAGGTTCCGATCGTAATGACCACCGCCGACATGGCGATGCGCCACGATCCCGAATACGAGAAGATCTCGCGGCACTTCATGGAGAACCCGAATGAGTTCGCTGACGCATTCGCGCGTGCCTGGTTCAAGCTCACGCACCGCGACATGGGTCCGAGAGCCCGCTTCCTCGGAGCAGAGGTGCCGGATGAGGAGTTGATCTGGATGGACCCGGTGCCGGCCGTCGATCATGAGCTAATCGACGAGGACGACGCGGAAGACCTGAAAGGCGCCATCCTTGGCACTGGACTCTCCGTTCGCGAGTTGGTCTACACGGCGTGGTCGTCCGCGGCTACTTTCCGAGGCTCCGACAAGCGCGGAGGTGCGAACGGTGCCCGAATTCGTCTGGCTCCGCAGAAAGATTGGGAAGTCAACGAGCCCAAGCAGCTCGCTCGGGTGCTGGGCGAACTGGAAGGCATCCGGAAGAACTTCAACGCGGCTCAGTCGGGCGGCAAGAAGGTCTCGTTGGCGGATCTGATCGTGCTTGCAGGGTGCGCCGGAGTCGAGAAAGCGGCGAGGGATGCCGGCTTCGACATCACCGTTCCGTTCACGCCGGGACGCACCGACGCTACCGAAGAGCAGACGGACACCGAGTCGTTTGAGTACCTCGAGCCGTACGCAGACGGGTTCCGCAATTACCAGAAGGAGGAGTATGCGGTGACTGGAGAGGAGATGCTTCTCGATCGCGCGCAACTCATGGGCCTTTCGGCTCCCGAGATGACGGTGTTGATCGGCGGCATGAGGACACTCGGTGCCAACTACTCCGGAACGAAGCACGGCGTATTTACCGACCGACCCGGACAGCTCACGAACGACTACTTTGTCAACTTGCTGGATATGTCGACGGTTTGGGTACCGACTGCCGAATCGGCGGGCCAGGCCCCCATGGAGTTCGAGGGCCGCGAC
>JAHHLP010000360.1 GCA_018679295.1 Rhodothermia bacterium | reverse complement strand
TCAGATCCGACAGCGGATGATCGACTCATATGGATATGACCCGGGACCGTACCAGGGATTCACGCACTCAACGGAGAACGAAAAGCTGCTCGTAAAGCTCGATTGGAATGTCAATCAAAACAACAACGTGTCGCTGCGCTACAACTTTCTCAATGCGTTTCGCGAGCAGCCGCCGCACCCGTTCGTGCTCAGCTTCGCTGGAACCGGCCGCGGGCCAAATGAGGCTAGCCTCCCCTTCCGAAAATCAGGCTACCGCATCAACAACAAACTGCACTCAGTCGCTCTGGAGTTGAACTCGCGTTCCGACCAGTTCGCCAACCGGTTTTTCGCCAGCGTCAACATCTTTCGCGATCATCGCGATCCGTTCAGCGAGGACTTTCCGACGATCGAATTGGGAGAGGACGGCGTAACCTACACGTCGATCGGTCATGAGGGATTCTCGATTCATAACGTCCTCGATCAGGACGTGATACAGCTGACGAATAATTTCAGCTACTTCAAGAACCGGCATGTCATCACCGTCGGTGCCAACTTCGAGTACTTCAAGTTCTTCAACTCGTTCAACATCTTTCGCCACGGTCTTTTCGGACTGCCGTTCGCGTCGTCGACGCTCTTTTCACTTGATCAGTTCTTCGACGTCACCGACCCCACGAGTCCGAACTTCATAGATTTCAACAGCTTTATTACGCCTCCAGAGAATCCCTTCAAGGGCGAGGAGATCGAGGTCGCGCAGCTGTCGTTCTATGCACAGGACGAGTACGTCGTCAGCGAGCAATTCAACCTTACATATGGGCTGAGGGTCGACATCCCGATGTATCTGACTGACCCGGTCGCAAATCCGTATTCGACTGGACTGGACTTGCTCGATCAGAATGACAATAGCGAGTCGATCGACCAAGCGGATCTGGCAGGAGCGAAGCCTCTCCTATCGCCGCGCGTCGGATTCAACTGGGACGCGACGGGGGATAGAGCTACGCAAGTCCGTGGCGGCGTGGGCATCTTCACGGGTCGCGTGCCGTTCGTGTGGATTGGCAACGTCATCTCCAATCCTGGTTTTAATCCGAACCTTCCGGCTGAGGGTTCACCCGCGAACGCAGATGACATCATCACACGTGAGGGTGAGGATCCGGACCCCACGAGCTTGATTGACCGGCCCGAAGCGGATACACGGTTGTCGCAATCCTTCGACCTGAACGCGATGGACTCTGACTTCAGCTGGCCGCAGGTTGTTACCGTGAACCTGGCGGTCGACAAGCGACTCCCTTGGGATCTGCTCGGAACGCTGGAGTTCATCTACAGCAAGGACATCAACTCGGTGGTCGTGCGAAATGCCGACCTCGCGGAGCCCGTCCGTACGCTGTCCGACGGACGCCCGTACTACGGCGGCTTCGGGTTCAACGAGCTGAACCAGGCCTTCCCGTTCGAGGGCGCCGGCGTCTACGTAATTGACAACGCCGACGAGGGCTACAACTACAGCGTTTCGGCACAGCTCCGCAAGCAGTTCCCGTCCGGCCTCAGCACGAGCCTCGCCTACACGTATCTGCAGGCGAAAAGCCTTCTGAAGTCGACCGAGATCGCGAGCGTGCTTTTCTCGGAGAGTCCGACCGAGGGTGATCCGAACAATCCGCAGCTTGGATTCTCCGAGTTCGGAAATCGTCACCGGATCATTGGTACCGCGACGTACAGCCACACATGGAATGAGACGTTCAAGACACAGTTCGGTCTGTTCCTCGAGGTCACCGAGGGCAACACCTTCCTCGGCGCGGGCGGCAACCGATATTCATTCCTGTATTCTGGTGACGTCAACGGCGACGGATTCGGTGGCAACGATCTGATCTTCATCCCCGATACTCAGAGTGACATCACCTTAGTCCCCTACACCGACGGCAACGGAAATACGGTGTCGGCCGCCGACCAGTGGAGCCACCTCAATGCCTTCATCGAGCAGGATGACTACCTGAGTGAGAATCGCGGCACGATTGCCGAGCGATTTGGCGGCGTCAACCCATGGTTCAGCAACATCGACCTGCGCATCCTGCAGGACATAGGAATCAATGTCGGTGAGAAGCGGCACACGCTGCAGCTCTCGCTCGACATCCTGAATGTCGCCAACCTGCTGAACTCCGATTGGGGCGTTCGCAAGGTGGCCACGCCCGCTGCAACCTCGCCGCTGACGCTGGCAGGGTTCGATGCTGACGGCGAACCAACGTTCAACTTCACGGGAGGGCCGAACCTGGAGACGTTCGTCGATTCGCCGAGCCTGTTCTCGCGTTGGCAGATGCAACTGGGAGTGAAGTATATCTTCAACTAAACCTCGACACGAGCTGCTGCGCTGCTCGAAGATTAGCAAGTGACGTACGTCGCAGTCACTGATGTGCGAAGTGATGTGAGCCTACACATCTGCTGCGAAAGGAAGGGGGAGCCGCAAACCGCGGCTCCCCCTTTTGCTGTCGTGCAATCGCGCAGAAAACAAAGCCGGCGTCACTTCATCACGATCATCGACTTGGTCTCCTCGTGGTTGCCTGCCTTCATCTCATAGAAGTACACACCACTGGCCAAACCGTCACCCTGAAGCGTGACAGAATGTTGTCCGGCCGGCATCAGGTTATCTACCACGGTTCCAATCAATCTGCCTGTCGCGTCATAGACGGTGATCGTCACTTGTGACGTTTGCGGCAGGGCAAACTCGATTGTAGTCGACGGATTGAATGGGTTAGGATAGTTCTGGCCGAGGGCAAAATCGGATGGAAGCTCAGCGTCTCCTTCGGTGCCCGTGACAATTCCCGCCGAGTGCACGGCCGACGCGAAGTCCGCAGCCCACGTCACGTCCTTATCCGTGTGGCACTGCAGGCAGGCGAAGTCGAGGGTGACGGCACCCAGGCCCTCACCGT
>JAHHLP010000330.1 GCA_018679295.1 Rhodothermia bacterium | reverse complement strand
GAGAGGGCTCAGGAACTTGCCTGCAATGAGAATCATGCTGTCGTTCAGGAACCAGTCGATGGTGCTGTACTCCAGACCAATACTGGTATCGCCGTTTTCTTCAACTTCGATTTCGAGCTCCGCTTCCCACAGAATCTTGTCGTTATATTGGAAGTGGAACATCGGATTGAAATTTGCAACGAACGCCGCTTCACCGTTCTCAGGGCTAATAAAGTCAGCTGATGCGTAACCAGCTAGGTGCGTAACCGCGGTCGTGTTCTTCCATTCACTCGCCGCTTGTTCGGCGCGCTGCGCCGCCTGGCGGGCAGCGACAGTTTCTTCTCGCATCGAATGCATTCCGGCAGACGACTCTTCTTTCTTCGCCGTCTCAAGCTCAGCGCGTAGCTCGGCCAGTTGCTCAGCCATCATGGCAGCCTGCCTTTCCAGCTCGTCAATGCGCGCAGTGTCGGATTGTGCGTAAACTGGTCCTACAGCAAATAACATCGCCAGCACCGGTAATGCGACCATCCGGACTCTTTTCGCGGATTTCATCGTAGTCTCCCTTATCAATTGTCTTGCCAAATTCTGCAGTTACAGCCGCCCTTGGCGGCAGGTTTGAAAAACTCATCTGGCTGTGACGCCTCACACCCACAGGCAGTCGGAAACAGGCGCTCAAGAATCCGGTCGCTCACAAGCGGCTTCTCGATAACCTCGAGGGCACCCGCTTTCAGCGCTTGTGCTGCGATACCCCTGTCGGAAGTGCTCGTGAGGACGATGATTGGAAGGTCTGCGCCAATAGCGCGCAATCGCTTCAAGAAAGCAAGGCAACCCATTCCGGGGAGACTGGCTTCCGCGAGCACACAACTGGTGTCGGCATCGAGGACGACGCCGGACTTGAGAAAATCTTCTGCGGCTGCGAAGCACCTCACCTGCGTCCCTGACGCACGAAGCAACGTGCTCAGAGCATCATGCACGGCCTCATCGGGATCGACCAGGCAAACGGTATACTCCTGCGCAGACATATTTCCGTCGTCCAACTTACAATACTGTGACGGAAATCAGTATGGAATCTCTGGCACTTTCGGACTATTCGGAGTTCCCCTTGACGCGGTGTGGCTGACGCTTGGGTTTCCTCGGGTAACCGTAATGTCCCGCGGTGAGCAGGAAGGTGGAGGAAATCGGCTAAGAAGCTTCTTCCGATTTTTCTGCGTAAATCCTGATGCGTATTAACTGTGCGAGCGTTTTTGCCCCAAGTTTCTGCTTCAGGTGTGAGCGGTGTACTTCAACAGTCCGCTCGCTGATTTTGAAATCAGCAGCGATGACCTTGTTCATGTCTCCCGCCGTCACACGGTCAAAGATTGAACGTTCGAGATCGGAAAGCGACTTGACCTTTTCAAGTGCCTGCTGCTTGCTCAGCAACTCCTCACGATGACCGGCATCAAATCTTAAAGCATCATTTATGCGATCCAATAGATTTTGTTCGCGGAATGGTTTTCGAATAAAGTCCAACGCTCCTTGCCGCATCGCATCGACCGCCATCGGAACATCGCCGTGTCCGGTGATAAAGATAATCGGCAATACGCATCCTAGCTCCTTGAGCTTGCCTTGTAGCTCAAGTCCGGACATTCTCGGCATGCGGATGTCCAGTACCAGGCACCCGCTCAGTTCCGGGTCGTATGCATCAAGGAACTCAATTGCAGAGGCGTACGTTCGGTAAGGTTGACCAACGGATTCAAGCATCAGGCCAAGACCCTCCCGAACACCCTCATCATCATCGACAATCAATACAATCTGGTCTTTATCCATTTCTAATCTCACCATCCGCAATTGGCAACGTAAAAAAGAATGTCGCGCCACATTTTTCATTGTTGAAATAGTCCAACCTTCCGCCATGCGCCGTAATGATTGAGCGGCTGATTGAAAGCCCCATACCCATCCCGGACTTTTTTGTTGTCGAAAACGGAGTGAAAATGGGCTCATCCAAATCCTCGCGAACGCCGTCGCCACAGTCGACCACAGAGACCTCCACTTCGTTAGCACTTTTGAGGACTGACCTTAGACGAATGGTTCTACCGTAGCGGCATTCACATGAGCGTATGGCCTCCATACCGTTTCTAATCAGATTCAATGCGACTTGTTGTATCTGCACTGCGTCGACAAAAACTGGTAGCGGGTCATCCCAGATATCGACTTCAATCGCCATGTCACGAAATCGCGCCTCTGCTTCTGCAAGTTTTGCAACTTCCTGGAGCAGCTCGTTACAGTCGACGATCGCCTTGGCGCTTTCCTGACGACGAGCCATGTTCTGCATGCGCTCGATAACGGCACTGGCTCGATAGGCATGCTGATTGAGTTTTTCGAAGATCTCCGGCATTCGATCCTCATTGCCGGCCTCAACGAGCTTGCCGCCCGCCCGAGCAAATAGAGATATGGCGGTTAGTGGTTGGTTGATCTCATGAGCAATACCCGTCGCCATTTCACCAAGCATATTGAGTCGGTCAACATGGGCAAGATTCTCACGGTGCTCCCTCGCTTCATTCTCCGCAGCACGCTGATCTGATATGTCTCTAATCAGACCAACAAACTTTCTTTCGGGGTGTCCGTGCACTTCGCTAATCGAAAGATAGATCGGGAAAGTTGCTCCGTCCTTTCGCATTGCCGTGACTTCACGGCCCGCCGTAATTTTCGCCGAATCATTGGTGGAGACGTATTTTGCCAAATAGCTGTCATGTTCGTGCCGAATATCTTCGGGCATCAACATACTGACATTCTTCCCAACGACGTCCTTTGTTGCGTAACCAAACATTTCCTGTGCAGCCCGATTGAAATTCTCGATTCGGTTATCGGCGTCGATGGTTATGATCGCATCGGCGGCTGTCTCTACGACCGCTTGAGAAAAGGCCTGGGAGTCAACAAGTTCAGATTCTGTGCGCTTACGATCCGTAATGTCGCTGATAAACCCTTCAAGAACGGTCGAATTG
>JAHHLP010000286.1 GCA_018679295.1 Rhodothermia bacterium | reverse complement strand
ATGGTCCGCAGGTAACCGATACGTTCGTCCGATCGATCTTTCGAGAGCAACGGCGTCAAATTGAAATGGAGATCCGTGACGCTATGACAGGGATGTCTCTCGAGGCTATCGAAGAGGAGGTCGCGGCATATGCAGCTGCCGCGTCTGATGCCGAGTCCGTCTTCCTCGATCCCGATTTCCGGCCGTTTCTCTGCTGTGAGTCACCCCCTGCGCACCTCACACCAGACGAAGAGCGAATGGTATTGAGAGGAAAAGGCCATTGCGAGTAACCGATCAACTGAGTGATGACGAAAACATAGCAGAGGATTGACTCTGCCGGAGGGACTGAACACATGCAGATCGAGGAGAACGGGCAGTTGCACACGAACGGAAACGCCGCCGATGCGCTGGCCTTTCGCTGGCAGCACGAAACGCGCTGGAACGGGGTAGAGAGAACGTATGAGCCCGAGGACGTACTCCGGCTTCGCAATTCATTTGAGATCGAGTACTCACTCGCGAGGCGCGCGTCGGAGCGGCTATGGCTTCTTCTGAAGTCCGACCCCTACGTAAACGCTCTTGGGGCGTTAACCGGCAACCAGGCCGTTCAGCAGGTCAAGGCAGGTTTGAAGTCAATCTATCTGAGTGGCTGGCAGGTTGCCGCCGACGCCAATCTTGCCGGACAGATGTATCCTGATCAGAGTCTGTACCCATCCAACAGCGTACCCGCTGTCGTCCGCCGCATTAACCAAGCTTTAATGCGTGCAGACCAGATCGACCATTCAGAGGGTAAGAGCAACACCTACTGGATGGCGCCCATCGTGGCGGATGCGGAGGCCGGATTCGGTGGACCGCTCCATGCCTTCGAACTAGCGAAATCCATGATCGAAGCGGGCGTGGGTGGAATTCACTTTGAAGACCAGCTGGCTGCAGAGAAGAAGTGCGGTCATTTGGGCGGCAAGGTGCTTATACCGACGCAACAGTTTATCAACACCTTGACGGCCGCTCGGTTAGCTGCTGACGTAATGAACGTGCCCACGATCCTGATCGCTCGCACCGATGCCAATAGTGCCGGCCTGCTGACAAGCGACATTGACGAGCGGGACCAAAGGTTCCTAACCGGCGAGCGCACGCCCGAAGGCTTCTACGTTGTAAGTCGAGGCCTGGAACAGGCGATCGCCCGCGGATTGGCCTACGCGCCTCACGCCGATCTGTTGTGGTGCGAGACATCAACACCGGATCTGGAAGAAGCCCGCCGTTTCGCCGAGGCAATTCATAAGGTTTATCCGGGTAAGATGTTGGCCTACAACTGCTCCCCGTCGTTCAACTGGAGGAAGCACTTGGACAACGCGACAATCGCCAAATTTCAGCGGGAGTTGGGTGCGATGGGCTACAAGTATCAATTCGTTACGCTGGCCGGTTTCCATGCACTGAATCATAGTATGTTCACGCTTGCTTCCGACTACAAGTCCCGCGGTATGCTCGCTTACGCCGACCTTCAGGATGCGGAATTTGCTGATGAGACCAACGGATACACGGCAGTGAAACACCAAAGGGAGGTTGGAACCGGATACTTTGACGAGGTTCGTCAGGTTATTACCGGTGGAACAGCGAGTACGGGTGCGATGTCCGAGTCGACCGAGGCAGAGCAGTTTTCCTAACGGTTTCCTGGCAACTGTAAGCGGACAGGCGATTCTTGAGTGGCGGCCGAAGTTCAGTAACATTGAGTGCTAGTTTGTACTGGTGCCGCTTAACTCGCCTGAAAGATTGAAATTCAGTTACCACGTTGTCACCGATTGGCCACCGCTGGCGTGGCTTGCGATATACCGAAGCGGAAGCAAGTCGGTTGACGTCTTCCACGGCTGCGCCGTCGAAAACACCGACGAATGGTTCTGCGAGGCCGTGTGGGACGGCTCCTTCGCGGAAGGAGATTTCGATCGGACGGGTGTCGTCTTTGGCAGTGGTGGGCGGCTGCGCAACGATGCCGTGTGTTTCGTCTCTTCTATGGCGCCGGTCGACCGTCTCCACGTGTTTCGCGGTCCTGAAACGACACTGGTCTCGAATTCGCTGCCGTGCATCCTGCGCGCAAGCGGTATGATCCCTGTGAGACCGGACCAAGGATATATCCCGTTCTTCCGGTCCATCGACAGAGGGATTGAGGACTACGAGAAAGATCTTCTGGTCGCGCCTATGCTTCCGACCAGATCCGTGTCTGATAGCCAGGCCCTGGAACTCGTCTATTCACAAAACCTATTGCTCTCGCGCGACGGTATCAGCACATTGCGGAAGCCCACTGACGATGCCCGGTTTAACTCCTACGAGGACTACAAGCGATACCTCGGTGATCGAGTCACAGGGATCGGTGAGAACCTCGGGTCAAGTGCCCGCGCTTACCGTTTCGAATGGCTAGCCAGCATGTCTCGGGGATTTGATTCCCCTACTTGTGCGGCTCTCGCTCTTCCGGCCGGTTTGAAGCGGGCGGTCACATACAACGAAGGGAGACCCGGGGTGGCCGACGACGCATTGGCGATAGGAGAGCACCTTGGAATAGACACAACGTTGCATGATCGTCTTGCCTGGAAACATGTTCATCCGTGCGAGGACCTTTTCATAGCCGCAGATGCTCAGGGCAAGGAGATCTCTGTGGCTTCACTTGGAGATGAACTCAGCCAAACCGTTCTGGTGACCGGTCATGGCGGCGGTTATCTGTGGCGGGCTAACGACCGGATACCCACCAGCAGCTTACGGAGGGGCAACTACTCGGGGCTTTCAATGACCGAATTCCGGTTGCATCGAGGCTTCATACACCTTCCTCTCCCGTTTATCGGCATGAACCGAGAGTCTGACATATTGCGGATCAGCCTGTCTGACGAAATGCAGCCGTGGCGCACGCCTGGTAAATACGATCAACCGATATGTGCCAGGGTTCTTGACGAAGCGGGCGTTCCGCGCGAACTGTTCGGGCAGTCAAAGACCGGCCTTTCGATTCGATTCATGATTGGGCAGGATAGATGGTCGGCCGTGGGGACAAGGCGATTTTCTAAGTGGCTGTGGCGCAACGCGCGGCGGTTCGGCCTCGACATGCGCCGCATCGCAGCACTACGGTGCCTCCAGATCGGACTCGACCTTCTTATTCTTATCCCCGCCGGCGGGCCGAGACTCGTGCGTGGCGGGCGCAGGCGCTCCAGGGACTACCTTGCGAGGAAGTTTCGTGACCTGGGTGGTGAGGACCTGGCCTTTGATTGGGCTATCCGGTCGGCCGCGGAAACCTACCGGCGGCCGTCGGCTGCTGAATGAGATGCTGGGTGATTCAACGCTGTAGCCACTTTCTCCGCAGCTTCTTTGTTTGAAACCTCCAGAGCAGAGGACGTAGATTACGATGGGTCGTGAGACGCTCGCTCGCATCACACTCGTAGACGGAGGCCTTGTGCTGGCGCGTTCAGAGAGCAGTGCTTCCATCTAGCGACCAGTCAGGCGCCCTTTTTCGATCCCGTAGCTCAGTTGGCAGAGCATCTGACTTTTAATCAGAGGGTCCCAGGTTCGAGCCCTGGCGGGATCACACCCCGAAGTCCGAAATCGCTGATAAGACGCTGGTTTCGGACTTTTGTGTTCACCGTTATGCTGCTGTGAGCGACGAAAGCGCCCGGGCAGAAGGACAACGGTCCACGCCGACGATAGTCGGCGAAATAAAGCCAGGCCCATGACAGCCGCAGCCGATCGGGGGTCAGCGAGCAACAACAAACAGTTTGTTGTAAAC
>JAHHLP010000521.1 GCA_018679295.1 Rhodothermia bacterium | reverse complement strand
CCGACGCGGTGATCCCCTCGCTGAGCTCGCCGATGAACGCGCTTGCCCGGGCGATCTTTCCAGTCAGCGCCTTGCCCAGCTCGATCGAGTCGAATTCACCCAGGCCCATTCGAGCCACGATCGTGTCGGCGCGCGCGGCCGAGAAGTAGTCGGCGTCCTCCAAAAGGGAGTGACCTCCGGGGCTGTAGCCTCGAATCAGGACTTCGTCGTTCTTGAAATCGGTCGGCTTCAAGATCACCTGGGCGCCGTTCGACAATTTCAGGCGCGTAACGCCTACGTCCGGATAGGTCTCTTCACTCGTGATTGCGCCCGGAGTCGGGATCGTGCCCAGCAAAGGTTCATCTCGCACACGATCCTCGTAAGGGGCAATGGATCGCGCTTCGACCTGATCGAATACGGCAAGCAGCTCGTCCTTTGTTGGATAGGTAAGCCCTTCTTTCTCGGGCCCATCAGCGAGAACCACCCTGTTGGACTTCGTAACGAAGGATTCGGCAAGGTCATTGATTTCGTCGATACCGATTCCCGGGAGTACTTCCCTCGTCATCTCATACTCGAACTCGATTCCGGGCGACGGCTCGTCGACGAGGAAATGACGCACATATTCGCCCGCATACCGGGCGGATTCCGTCTTGTCCCGCTCGTTGAAGGCCCGCTCCATCGATCGCAGCAGGTCGCTCTTGGCACGTTCCAGCTCAGTGGCTGTGAATCCAAATCGCCTGACGCGTTCGGCCTCAGCAAGCAGTACCTCCAACGCCCTGACCATCTGACCTTCCTGCACGATCGCCCCCAGGCTGTAGAAGTCAGGATTTCGCGCGAATGACCCGCGACCGGATCCTGCGAATGCGAAGGGAGGATCGGCATCCTGCGTGAGCTCCTGCAAGCGGGAATTGAGCATCGCGTGATAAAGTGACTCTACCATGCTCTTGCGATACCCTTCAAGTGAGTTTATGTCCTGTTCCGGGATCTTGAAGATGAGTGACACGCTGCCGAAAGTGGCTTCGGGGTCGGTAGCCAAAGCGACCAGAGGCTCTTCATTGCCCGGGACGCTGAACTCCTCACGCAGTCGTGGATCCGGAGGAGATTCAAGGTCGGAGAAGAGCTCCTGGATCATATCCTCTATTCTGTCCGCATCGAAATCGCCAATGGCCATCACCGCCATCAGGTCTGGCCGGTACCAGTCCTCGTAGAAGCTCGTAAGCGTCGGATGTTCGAAAGTCTCCAGCACATCCTTGGTGCCGATCGGCAGTCGGTCTGCGTAGCGGGACCCCCTGAGCAACACGGGTAGCTGCTCGTTGGCAATCCGCATCTGGGCGCCCCGTCCGAGTCTCCACTCCTCGATCACGACACCTCGTTCCTTGTCGATTTCGTCGGGATCGAAGGAAATCCGGCTCGCCCATTCCCGTAGAATCTCGATGCCGGTATCGAGCAGCTCTGTACTGTCCGTCCGCACCTTTAGCATGTACACCGTTTCATCAAATGATGTGTAGGCGTTGACGTCGGCCCCAAAGCGGCTTCCAGTGAGTTCCAGGTAGTCGACCAGTTCCTGCTTCTCGAAACGCTCCGTCCCGTTGAATGCCATGTGCTCGGCAAAGTGGGCCAGTCCGCGCTGATCATCCGCCTCGAGCACGGAACCCACATCGACCACCAGACGCAATTCGGCCCTATCAGCCGGCTTTGTGTTTTTTCTGACGTAGTAGGTCAGGCCGTTGTCGAGTTTGCCAACCCGGACCTTGTCGTCCAGTGGCAGCGGCTCATCGGAATCGGACACGAGCCCCACGGCCTGGACCGTCGTTGCAGGAGTGGGCTCTGCCAAATCGACATCAGATTGTGGCGCCAGCGGTGCGGACGATGAGCAGCCCCAAAAGAAAAGAAACAATGATCCGGCAATGGCAGCACGGAAAGCGTCAGAAGAAATAGCGCGCATCGGTTGCACAACTCCACGTAATCATAAATTGAACGTTAGACGAGCAAAGCTTTCACGCGTTGGAGTCCGGTGGGTTGCCACTGTAAATGGATTCGCAAGCCGTGATTGCCAACAATGACAACAAAGACACGACGAGACACAAGAATGGTGTATCAAGCGAAGCTCTCAATCGATTCGACCGGCCACGGAGACATGTCCGATTTGACAAGTGCTGTCGACGAAGTCGTCGGGTCGTCAGGGGTAACCACCGGTACAGTCAACATATCTGTTGTCGGGAGTACGGGAACGGTTGGGACGATCGAGTTTGAGCCCGGACTAAAGAGGGACCTTCCAGAGATTCTGGACAAGCTCATACCCCCTGGTCGTCACTACGGACACGAACAGGCGTGGCACGATGGAAACGCGCACTCACACCTTCAGGCAACCTGGATGGGCCCGTCAGTCACGCTGCCCGTGGCCGACAGCACACCGATCCTTGGCACCTGGCAGCAGATCTTCTTCCTCGAATGCGACGTGAAGGCGAGGAAGAGAACGATCGTCGTCACGGTCTGCGGCGATTGAGCTACCAGAGAGTATATCCTGCCGACTCAGTCACGGGCGCCGAATGGCAACATCGCTCGAGACTTACGACCACGCCCTGCCAATCTCCTCATAAGGCACGTCCCCCTCATACGACGTGAAGATGATCTCGTACTTCAGCTCTTGAGAGGCACCGATTTCTGAGGTATAGTATCCGGCAATGGTCAACTCACGCATCATCTCGAAGAAGGGCCGCTCTTCTCTGGATGCGGTCCCCTCGCCCACTGCCTCACGCCACTGAGCGCGCTTGGCCTCAAGCGACTCCAGGATGCGAATCTGGTCGGTCTCCGCGAGTTCGAGGAACCCGGATCCCTCCGACGCGATCGTCGACGACTCAAGCTGGTCGAGACCCGACAAAAAACGCTGCTTGTCGTCGTCCTCAACCCAGTCCGTAAGCATCTTGTCGATGAACTCGTTTACGCGCGCTGCCTTTGCGCCACCGGTGTCTGTTTCGGGGATGATCAACTCTGATATGGTCGTCACCAGCTCGTTCTGCTCCGCCGTCAGAGTCTTTGGCACGAACGGTTCACTTCGCGGTCCGACTTTGCATCCTCCGAGGATTCCGCTGGCCGTTGAGAGCGAAACCGCGCCACCCATCAGTACGCCGATCCGCTTGAGTGCTTCACGCCTTTCCATTTCATTTCGAGCTAGATGTTCAGTCGCTTGAGTTCACGAACCGCGTAGTCAGCGGCCCGAGCCGTAAGTGCCATATAGGTGTATGATGGATTCTGGCAGCCGGCTGAGGTCATACACGATCCGTCGGTAACGAAGAGATTCGGTACATCGTGCGCCTGGTTCCATTCGTTGAGTACCGACGTCTTCGGGTCGCGACCCATACGTGCGGTGCCCATTTCGTGGATGCCGAGCCCGGGAGCAATATCGTTTCGGTCGAAGGTCGCGATGTTGGAACAGCCTGCCACCTCGAGCATGTCGACGGCGCTCTGCATCATGTCCTTCCGCATCGCCATCTCGTTCTCGCCGAACGTACAGTCGATGCGCAGGAGCGGAATCCCCCATTTGTCGGTCCGCTCGCTGTCCAACTCAACGACGTTGTCCTCACGCGGCAGCATTTCACCGAAAGCGTTGATGCTGACACGCCACTGCCCAGGGTCTCGAAGCTGCTCCTTGAGCGCCACCCCAAATCCCGTTGTCGGCCGACCCCAGCCCTCTCGGCGCGCGTCTCCTTGATATCCGTAGCCACGCAGGAAGTCGGACCGGCGCGTAGCGCGGTCACCAAGATTGCGAAAACGCGGAATGTAGATACCGGTCGGTCGATTCCCTCGATAGTAGACATCTTCCAAGCCGGGCAAGTCACCTGAGGCACCCACCTCGAAATGATGGTCCATCAGGTAGTGCCCCAACGTTCCGCTCGAGTTCGCCAGGCCGTCTGGAAAGGCCGTGGACGTCGAGTTGAGCAAGATCTGCGTCGACCCGAGCGTAGACGCACACAGGAAGATCACCTTCGCTCGAAACTCAAGCTGCTCCATTGTAACTGCATCGACAACGCGCACACCCGCTGCTCGGCCCGACTCCGGATCATAAATAATTGAATGCACCACGCTGTTGGGACGGAGCGTCATATTTCCGGTTGCGCGAGCAGCAGGCAGCGTACTGCTTTGACTGCTGAAGTAGGCGCCGGCCGAGCAGCCACGCGAGCATGGGCCACAATAGTGACAGGCTGCTCTTCCCCGATGCGGCTGGGTCAGAATGGCGGTCCGCCCGATCGTGACATACCTTTCGGGGAACGACTTCCGAACAGCTTCTCGAAGAACCTGCTCTCCACTATTAAGCGGAAACGGAGGGAGGAACTGCGAGTCGGGCAGGTGCGCTAGGCCCAGCGCCTCGCCGTTGATCCCAACCCAGTCGTCCACGTAGTCATACCACGGCTGGAGGTCACCATAGCGGATAGGCCAGTCGACCGCGACGCCCTCTCGCAGATTCGCTTCAAGATCGAGATCGCTCAACCGGTAGCAGTGTCGCCCCCACATGATTGAACGGCCACCAACGTGATATCCTCTTACCCACGTGAAGGGGTTGACCTCGATGTACGGATGCTCGGTGTCCTTTACGAACCAGTGTAGGTTAGACTCATTGACGGGGCTGGACCGGCTCTGAACCGGGTACTCCTCCTCTAGCAGCTTGCGATCCCCTCTTCCCCGAAACTCGAATTCCCATTTCGGCTTGTGCTCGGTGATGTAGTCCTCTCCGTGAACAACGTCTCGGCCCCTCTCAAGTACGATCGTCTTCAGCCCTTTCTCACACAGTTCCTTGGCGGCAAAGCCGCCGGAAATGCCTGAGCCTACAACGATAGCATCGTACTCCGGGGCACCCTGCGACACGTATACATTCTTCACCGACATCAGAAGAGAATGAAATAGATTGACGGACCGCCTCTGATTCTGCACTGAAAAGGTAGGCGGGTCCCATTGCAGTTGCAAGACATGCGTCATGGCCCCCTTACCGGCCCCCCTGTATCACGTCCGCGGCATAAGTCCGCGATCAGCAGGCAATCGGTGGCTGTGAGCGATTGTGCGGTTTTCCTCCGGCCGAGCCGCGACCGCGCGCGGCTTTCTCAGACCACTTAACTTCGTACTGATTAAGCGCAAAAACATTTCAATCGAACCAAAATGACTAATCGTATCGGTGTCGGCTTCGTTGGAAGCGGATTTATCACACGATTTCATATCAACTCATGGCAGGCAGTCAGAACCTCCGACGTGCGAGGCGTCTGGAGTCCGACACGAGAGAATGCTGAATCGGCGGCAGCGTTGGCGAGAGAACTCCGCGTGGGAGAAGCCAGGGCGTTCTCGTCAATAGCCGAGATGGCCGCCGACCCATCCATAGACGCCATCTGGATTTGCGGCCCGAATCACACACGCATCGAGAACATGGAGGAGATCGTCGATACGGTCACCTCCGGTAGAGGCGAATTGATTGGAGTGGCGTGCGAGAAACCCCTCGGCAGGAACGTGGCGGAGGCGAAGCAGATGCTGCAGCTTGCTGAGAAGGCCGGCCTGCTTCACGGCTACCTGGAGGATCAGTTGTTCACGCCGGGCTTGTTGCGGAGTCACGAAATAATCTGGAGAAGAGGCGTGCCGATAGCCGGCCCTCCGTACCTCGCGCGTGCGGCCGAAGAGCACAGCGGCCCTCACAACCCGTGGTTTTGGCAAGGCGAGCTCCAGGGCGGCGGAGTCCTCAACGACATGATGTGCCACAGCGTCGAGGTGGCGCGCTTCCTGCTGACGCCTCCCGGCGCTGAGCGAGATTCACTTCGCCTGAAGAAAGTCAGCGCGCAGATCGCAAGTCTTAAATGGTCGCGGCCCGAATACGCGGAACGGCTCCGAACCCGTTGGGGAAATGCGGTAGACTACAAGGCGCGTCCATCTGAGGACTTTGCACGGTCGACGCTGGAATACGAGGACGCAAAAGGCAACACGATTATCGCCGAGACGACAACATCGTGGAGCTTTGTGGGTGCCGGTCTTCGATTGAGCGCGGAACTCCTTGGGCCAGAATACAGCATGTCATACAACACCCTTGACTCAGGAGTAAAGGTCTTCCTCAGTCGGGAAATTACCGGAGAAGAGGGTGAGGATCTTGTCGAGAAACAGAACGCGGAGCAAGGACTGATGCCGATAGTCGGCAACGAGGCAGCAGCATATGGGTACGAGGGCGAGAACCGATACTTCAGCCAGTGCTTCGCCGACCGCCGGCAGCCCGACTACAATTTCAGGGACGGCGTAGCCGTCGTAGAGCAGCTTATGGCCGCCTACATGAGTGCGGAGCAGGATCGGGCGGTCAAGTGGCCCGTAGACGAAATAGACGCCTTCGTTCCTGCTGTCGCGCGTGGAAAGTGGAAGCCCCGCTGAACCGGAGTCCGGCACCGGCGTACGGTGCAACAGCTTCAGGAAAATGACTCGATTGTGCACGACCAGTGATGCGTTTCTTTGCGGCCTTCGTACTGTTGCCCGGCCTCGTACTCGGGTTCGTCCTCGGGCTCTTCTCCCTATCGCCGGAGATGTCGGGCAGCGATGGGCAAGCCGTCTATGAGAATCGATGTGCATCTTGCCATCAAAACAGCGGTGCGGGCATTCCCGGTGTATTTCCGCCGCTGGTGGGCACCAAATGGGTACTCGGTGAACCGGACAGGCTTATCAGCATCTTGCTTCACGGCTTGATGGGTGAGCTTGAGGTTCAGGGCACTATGTATAACGGGGTCATGCCCGCGTGGGGACCCACACTTACGGACAAGGAGATTGCCGCAGTCCTCACCTTCGTAAGATCCAGTTGGGGTAACGAAGCAGCCGCCGTCCCGGACTCCAGCGTCACGCGACTCAGAGCGCTTCTCGCCGAACGCGGCAAGCCGTGGACGCCTTCCGAGCTGATTGAAGCGTACGGCCCACTCGAGTAGGACCGTATTGACCGGCTGAGAGTATTCCGGACCTCACACAAGAAGGACACTCATGTCTTCCGAACACTCGCGCCAAATCGTCGATCGTCGTCCGCAGTTTTCACCGCGCTTGCTTCCGGTACTTCTACTCATCGTGGTCGGATGCATAAAGTCAGGTGCACCCGACGCGGACCAACACGAAGGCGTTGAAGAGGAACCGGTGGGCTGGCTGGAAGCTCTCGACCCCCGCTTCAATTCAATCGTCGCCCCCGACACGGAAGTGGAAATACTCGCCGAAGGATTCACGTGGGCGGAGGGGCCTCTTTGGATCGGCGAAGGCGACTACCTGCTATTCTCCGACGTTCCTGAAAACACGGTGTATCGGTGGAGTAGGCAAGGTGGTTTGGAGCCTTGGCTCCATCCGTCCGGAAACACCGGATTCGCGACCGGAGCGCGCGAGGGCTCCAACGGACTGACACGCGACGCCGATGGACGACTCGTCCTTTTTCAGCACGGAGATCGCCGGGTGGCTCGACTCGTTGCACCGCCCAGTCAGCCCGCACCCGAGTTCGAGACCATCGTATCCCATCATTATGGTCGCCGATTCAACAGCCCCAACGACGGAGTCTATGCGAGCAGTGGCGACATCTACTTCACGGATCCCCCCTACGGCCTTGAGGACTCGTCAAAGACCGAGTTGGGCTTCCATGGAGTCTTCAGGTTTTCTTCGGACGGTGCGCTCTCACTCTTGACGGATCAACTCGCCCGTCCCAACGGCATAGCCCTCTCTCCAGACGAGGGCACGCTCTACGTGGCAAACTCAGATCCGGGACGGGCAATCTGGATGGCGTATGACATGACTCCCGACGGTTCGGTCGGCGGGGAGCGACTATTCTTCGATGCCACGGAATTGACGAAGGATCGGCCCGGCCTTCCCGACGGCTTGAAGGTCGACGATTCGGGCAACATCTTCGCGACCGGACCCGGTGGGGTTCTTGTGTTCGATCCCTCCGGTGTTCACCTCGGCACGATCAGACTCAGGGTGCCTTCCGCCAACTGTGCATTCGGAGAAGCCGGATCAGCACTGTATATCACGGCGCAGGAGTACCTACTAAGGGTTTCTCTGATTACGGATGCCTAGTCGCGCCGTAACTACTTCCGGCCGCAGAGTCGCTAAGGGCGCGACCAGGTGTCCGGGAGTCTTTTGATCCGGATGTTGCGGTACCAAACCGCATCGTCGTGATCCTGCAACCC
>JAHHLP010000436.1 GCA_018679295.1 Rhodothermia bacterium | reverse complement strand
AACCTCGGCCGAGTCGACATTAGACCCACCCTCATCCACAAAGCATAAATCCCCGACCATGTACGCAGAGTGGATCCGCGCCGTATCCAGCAGGCCTTCAACAAGACCGGCACGATACGCAATCGCGTCCGAGTCAAAAAGAAGTACCCAATCACGCTCAGACGCACGCATTGCGACATCCATTGCTGGGCCGTGGTGCAGGTTGGATTCGTTGACAGAGATGCGAACGGTCGGACTTCTCTCAAACTCACCGGAGAGGCGCGACACCGAATCGTCTGGAGAGGCATTGTCTACGATGAGGATAGCGAGGTCGTGATAGAGGCTAAGCAGAGACCAAACGGCTCTGCGGGTCAGATCCGGAGTACCGTAGTTCACTATGATTGCCTGAACCTGCACCGTCAATCCGGTATTCGGTTTTGCCGCGGAGCAACGCTGGGAAGATCTGGAAGTCGAAACGCCAACAGCTCACGTCGTGTGAGGACCAGCAGGTCGTCACCGTTGACCGCGACGTCTCGGATCGGTTCTCTGGAGTGTACTCCTACGTCTGCCAACCTCGTTCCCGCTGCGTCAAATATCGCGACCCGAGTGCCGTAGGCGACAATGAGAATGTCGTCAGTCGAGAATAGTCCACTGAGATCCTCCAGCATACCGCCGCCGAGTTCGGTTACGTAGCCTCCGAACTGGTCAAAGATTACGATCGATCGGAGTCCACGATCTGCGACTGCGAGTGATTCACCCAGTAGAGAGGCGTCGATCGGGTCGAGAAGGCGCCCGTAGTCGCCCGCGGAGCCGACGAAGCCTTTGAGCCGCCGGCTGCTGTCGAAATGCGCTACAGCTGAGCGGCTCTCGTCCAAAACGAATATTTCGTTTGCGTCGCCCACAACGACTGCGATTGGCCGGCCGGGTTCGCTTCCAGCGCGTACGGCCAGTTCGGGTCGAGAACGGACACCGCTTCCAACAGGGTCCGGCCCCTTACCATACAGGGGTATCGATTCGATCAGTTGAAATGTGCGCGTGAACCGTTGAAGCCGATTGTTGCCGGCATCCGCGACGACGATGACCAAGCCGTTAGTTGGATCGACACCGAGGGGCTCGTCGAACTCTCCTTCACCGGCACCTGGTCCGCCGAGTACGAAAATGTCATCCCCCTCCCGGCTCATGATCCGAACAACGTGCTCAGCGCTATCGGTCACGTAGATGCGCCCGGCAGGATCGACTTCAATCGAGCTGGCCTCATTGAAGATCGCCAGACTCCTCGAATTCACAAGCGTCGTGTCCTGCCCGCAGACTGACGATGCCGACAGCGCTATTGCGAGTACGCTTAGTCGAATGGTCATGCCGGCAGCAGCCGCTCGAGTCCTTTTCGCCCGATATCGTGGCGGAAGAACATGCCCTCAAATGAAATCTTGCCGGCTGCGGAGTATGCGCGAGCCAGCGCTTGTTCAAGAGAGTCTCCTGTAGCAGTTACGCCGAGCACTCGCCCTCCCGACGTCACTACTCTATCGTCCGCGACGCTCGTCCCTGCGTGGAATACCTGAGCGCCGTCCACCTGCGCCGCCTCTTCGAGTCCGGAGATCGGAAATCCCATGGCGTACGGCCCCGGATAGCCACCTGAGCACAACACAACGCATGCGGCCGAATCGGGTCGAAGGCTGATCGGTCCCTTCTCCTTGAGGCTGCCGGATGCGGTCGCCTGCATGAGATTGCGGAAGTCCTCGTTCAGAAGTGGAAGCAGCACCTGGGCCTCCGGATCGCCGAGGCGACAGTTGTATTCGACAACTCGGGGATTACCGTCCTCGATCATCAGGCCTACGTAAAGAAAGCCGTTATACGGTATGCCTTCGTTTGCGAGACCGGAGACGGTCGGACGGATGATCTCCACCTCTACCCTTGCGAGCAGCGCAGCATCAACGACCGGTGCAGGTGCGTATGCTCCCATTCCTCCGGTGTTTGGGCCGGTGTCGCTGTCGCCTACCCGCTTGTGGTCCTGTGCAGGAGACAGAAGTACGTAGGAGCTGCCATCACATAAAGCGAAGACGCTAGCCTCCTCCCCGCGCATGAACTCCTCGACGACAATTTCCCGCCCAGCTTCACCGAACCTATCATCCACCAGCATCATTCGGGCCGTCTCTTCCGCCTCGTCCGTGGTATCGCAAACGATCGCTCCCTTGCCGGCCGCGAGTCCACTTGCCTTGACGACCACGGGAGCTCCGAGTGCCCGGATGAACGATACTGCGGCGTCCAGTTCGTGAGACGTAAACGATCGATATATGGCCGTCGGGATCGCGTTGCGCTTCATGAAGTCCTTCGCGAAGACCTTGCTTCCTTCCAGCTGAGCTGCTGCGGCCGAAGGTCCAACGACAGCGAATCCCCGGGATCGCAACGCATCTGCCAATCCCAGGACCAGGGGTTGCTCCGGCCCCACAATGGTTAGATCCACGGACATCTCTTCCACGAAGGTCAGCAGTCCGCTGATATCGGTGGCTTCGATGTCGATATTGTGAGCTATCGCCGCAGTCCCTGCGTTCCCCGGGGCAACGAAAACCTCTGGCGGGTTTTCTGCAGCCCTGAGGGTGTAGCAAATCGCATGCTCGCGACCACCCGAACCGACAACCAGAATTCTCATTTTCTAGCGTGTTTAGGTATATTTCAGATCCCAAGATAACGGCTGAGCGGCAATGCTGGCGCTGAGTGCCGGCCGGTTTCCCACCCAATCCATCAAAACTCAACGCCATCAAGTCCCTTTATTCAAGAGCAGGATTCGTTCTTGCCATCAAGATTGCTCTGGCAGTTGTCGTGGTGGCTGTTGTCGCATTCACGGTTCGGCCCGAGGTTCTATTTGAGACGGCGAGGAGCGCGGATGTATGGTGGCTCGCCGTCGCGGTCGCACTTCTTCCCGCCAACATTGTTGTCGAAGCCGTGATATGGCTTCCCCTTCTGCGGCTTTTGCTTCCGGAGACCCGGTTGTTGTCGGCAGTCCGCGGAGTAATTGGAGGTTACCCCCTCGGGTTCTTCACGCCGGGGCGAGTAGGCGAATTCGCCGGTCGAGCTTGGTCGATGGCGAGCGGTGACCGAACGGAGATAGGAATCTCGGTGGCCGCTGCGCGCCTACCAGAGCTCGCCGTGTTGCTGTTGGCTGGACTTGCAGCCGTGCTGGCATCGATCTCATCGAGTGAACTCGCATTCCGTGGACAGGCTCTGTTTGTAGCAATCACAGCCGCGTCGACGGCGATAGTGTGGGCGGCAGTGCTACTGCCGTCACGAGCGGCTGTGCTTGCACGACGCCTAACGAAGCAAACATCTATCACCTCGAGGCTTGAGTTTCTGGAGCGCGTGGACAACAAGATCATACTCTCTGTAGTCTCACTCTCCTTCCTGCGGCTGGTTGTGTATTGCAGTCAGTTCGTGTTTCTCGCGGCCGCTTTTGCACCGCACGCCTCGTTCTCGACGATGTACCGCGCCGTCCTTGCAACCTTTACTGCAAAGGCGATCATTCCTCCGATCACATTTCTGGATGTCGGTATTCGTGAGGGTGCCGCCGCCTTCTTTTTTGATAGATTCGGTTTCGGCGCGGCCGTTGGATTCAACGCGGCAGCCTGCCTGTTCGCAATCAATGTTGTCCTGCCAACACTCATCGGCCTTCCTCTGATTTCGCGTTACCGTCTGGGCCGGCGAGTGTCACCCACATCCGAACTGGAAACTACCGCATGACTGCCGCCATTACCGTTGCGCTTATTGTTGGCAGCATCCTATACCTTTGCGTTGTGCTCGCTGCCTCCATCGGGTTTGGCCGCCTGACCTCCCTCGATATGCCAGAACCCGACAAGAAATTGCCGCGCGTATCAGTCGTCGTCGCGGCCAGAAACGAAGCGACGCGCATCCGCGCTTGCGTTGACGCCATTCTCGCAAATGATTATCCGGGAGAGCTACTGGAACTTATAGTGGTGGACGACGGCTCATCCGACGGGACGACGGACGTTCTCTCCGACCTGGCGAATCGGGGGCAGGGTGCGACGCCGCAACTTGCTGTGTACCGATTGGACGAGTCGACTCACGGCAAGGGTGCGGCCCTGGAGGCCGGCGTCACTGCTGCGAATGGAGAGATCGTCATGACAACGGATGCCGACTGTCTGGTACCCGCTACCTGGGTTACGACGATGGTTGCGGCCTTCGACGACGATGTCGGTTTCGTTGCGGGTCCGGTGGCAAATCTTGATGAGGAAGACCTGCTCTCCCGGATAGAGGCCGTAGAATTTCTCTCGCTAGTCGGCTTTGGTGCCGGCTCCATCGGGCTCGGTCTCCCGACGATCTGCAACAGCGCCAACGCCGCTTATCGGAAGTCCTTGTTTGTCGATTGGTGCTTGGGGCGACAGCGATCTTCGGTCCCGGCCAGCGACGAACTTGTGATGCACTACGTTCATCGGGACACACGCTATCGTGTTGCCTTTTGCCCTTCTGAGCAATCGCTGGTAGAGACGGTCGGCGCCTCGTCGATACGGGAGCTGCTGGTGCAGCGCTCGAGATGGGCATCTTCGGTGCCCTCCTTCCCGCGTTTCGTAATCGCAATCGGAGTAGTTGTCTACGGTTTCTTCGCCTCCATCGTAGCTGGTGCGATCGGCGCGCTGTTCGACGCGTGGCTTCTGGTTCCGGTCCTGGGTAGCCTTGGCTTGAAGGTAGTTGTAGATCAAATACTCCTTTCGCGTGTCTGTAATTCCTTCTCCAGAAAGCACCTCATGCCCTATGCTCTGGCCGCTGAACTGGTACACATCCCATATGTGGTCGCCGTTTCAGCCGTCGGAATAGCAGCCAAACCTGTTTGGAAGGGTCGCAGTGTTGCGAGAGACACGATTGCGGATACACCCACCCTGAAGCATGTGTACTTGCATGACTGAGTCACTACGCAAGCGATTGGAATATCTCATGGGTGCCTACGGTCCATCCCTCGCCCGACATGTGGCGCGAGGTCTTATGTGGCAGGGACCTTCTCACGGCAGTCAGAAGTCAGTCTACCTTACTTTCGACGACGGCCCGACGCCTCACTTGACGCCACTGCTTCTAGACATTCTAAATGAAATGCAGGTCAAGGCCACGTTCTTTCTTCTGGGTCGACAGGTGGCCGCCCATCCCGATCTGGCTCGGGAGATCATACGACGGCGTCACGCCGTTGGAGTGCACGGCTACGCGCACCTCGATGCGTGGGCAACGGATGCCGATCAAATAGAGTCCGACCTTCGCGAATCTGTCTCGACCCTGTATTCGGTGACGGGAAGCCAGCCGCACCTCTATCGTCCTCCGTACGGTCGGTTTACGAGAAGGACTCGTGTGGTCGCAGCCGAACTGGGACTGAGGACCGTGATGTGGGGCATTATGCCCGGAGACTACCTGCCTGGTGTGACCAGAAGTCAGCTTACAGATCGGGTGATGAAGCGTCTGAAGCCTGGTGCGATCATTGTACTGCATGACAGCGCAAACCCGAACGTACGGCAGCACACGGCACCGGCCGTAAGAGAGATTCTCGAGCGCGCACTAACCGGCGGCTGGAAATTCCGTGCCCTAGGTCGGTGAATACGTGATGGCCAGCCTCGTGTTAATTATCGTCTCTGCCTACTGCCTCATCGCCGTGGGTGCCGCGGCAGTTGTCGCAGGAGGCCAACGTTCTCGACCAACGAAGTCACTCGCCTCCCACTCTGTCGTTGTCGTCGTCGCGGCTCGAAACGAGGAGGATGCGCTACCGACTTGTCTAGCCGCCCTGAAGCGGCAGGAGCACACGTTCCGCAGTCTCCGCTTCGTGGTCGTCGACGATCATTCCGAAGACGGTACGGTCTCTGTTGCCAGGACATTCGCAGCGAACGACAAGCGTTTCCTGGTGACGTCCAGCAAAGACGGAAGCCGAGGAAAAGCGGCGGCGCTGGCGCACGGGATCTCGCTTCTCGAATCCGACATCATCGTCACCACAGATGCGGACTGCACGCCACCCAAGGGGTGGCTCGAGGCTATATCTCAGCGGCTATTGGAGACAAACTCGGATGTGCTTTGCGGACCCACGGTCGTAACCGGTGGCACCTGGATTGAAAAGGCACAGAGACTCGACTGGCTGAACTTGTTCGGAGTAGCTGGCGCCTTTTCTGCGGTCGGACTACCGATAACCGGAATGGGTAATAACATGGCGATCCGCCGGGAGGTGTATGATGCTGTCGGCGGATTCGATCGTTTCACCGAAACAGCCACGGAGGATTACGCGCTTTTCCGCGCCGCCAATCAGTTGCCGGCCGGCAGGTCACGGCTGCTCCTCGAGCCCAGACTGGTCAACTACACCGCGCCGGAAAGCAATCTTGCCTCCGTATTTGAGCAGCGCAAGCGGTGGGCTCGGGGTGGACTTGACGCGGCATGGTGGGTGAAGCTACTCTACATGGTAGTGTGGGCGTCGCATGCCTGTGCGCTTGCGCTCCTTCTGTATGAACCGTTCACAGGCGCGCAGTTTCTCGCAGCAATCGTCTGCGCAGATGCGATTGTCCTTGCCACTACGGGCTGGCGAATAGCAGTGAAAGTGCCCTGGTTAGGACTTCCAGCGTTCGAGATGCTGAAGTTCACCTACATCGTCGCCATGCCGGTAGTACTGCTCATAAGACCCGGCGTGGACTGGAGAGGCAAGACCTACTAAAGCGACTGATTGGCACTGACCCGATCGATGCCCGACGTGAGGGAAGGTTAGACGCGGTGCCAGGCACGCACCACCCGGCGCATTCAGCCTCGCTCATAGAACGGATTTGTCTCAGGCCGGTCAACGCCCCGGTAGATTCGGCTATACTCGAGGTAGTGCTCGGCATACTTGCGAACAGTGGCCACTTCTTCTGCTGTCAGCTCACGCACCACTTTGGCCGGCGATCCCATCACCAGTGAACGAGGCGGGATGCGGACACCCGTCGTGATCAGCGATCGTGCACCGATGAGGGTGTCACTGCCGACCTCCGCGTGATCCAGAATCACCGAACCGATCCCGACGAGTACGCGGTCGCTGACTGTGCATCCGTGCACGACGGCGGAATGTCCGATCGTCACATAGTCGCCAATGGAGGTTGGCGCCGTACGATTCGTAACATGGATAACCGCGTTGTCCTGCACATTCGAGCATTCACCAATCCGGATCCAGTTGACATCGCCGCGCACCGTTGCATTGAACCAGATACTCGAATAAGCGCCGATTCGCACATCACCAACTACGGAGGCCGTCGACGCGATAAAGTTCGTCGCATCGAATTCTGGTCTCACGCCGAGAAACTCTGATATCATCGCAATGGATAATGGGATTGACGGTGGAGAGTCACGAATAAATCAGAATCAGCGGGCGCGGTCTTTCAATTCGGCGAGCTTCAGCAGAGCCTCCACCGGCGTCATCCGGTCAGGATCAAGCTTATCGAGCGCCTCTTTGATTTCCATCAGAACCGGGTCCGATTCAAAAAGAGTCATCTGGAAATCGTCCGAGGCATCCACTTTCTCGCCTCGATCGTCAATAATTGCCTGCCCGGAATGCTGACTTTCGAGTCTCGCGAGAATTGAGCGGGCCCGATTGATCAACGAATGCGGCAGTCCCGCCATGCGAGCAACTTCGATACCATATGAATGATCAGCGCCCCCCGGAACCAGTTTCCGAAGAAACACGACGCGGCCGTCATGTTCCTGCACCTGAATTCTAAAGTTGAACACACGCGGCAGCTGTTCCGCAAGGTCATTGAGTTCGTGATAGTGCGTGGCAAACAGGGTTCGCGCGGCGACCGCAGCATGGTCGTGCAGGTATTCGACGAGAGCCCATGCGATAGACATTCCGTCGAACGTGCTAGTGCCACGCCCCACTTCATCCAGAAGGATAAGAGACCGCCGCGTGGCATTGTTGAGGATGTTCGCGGTCTCGTTCATCTCGACCAGAAAAGTGCTTTCGCCTGCCGATAGATTATCCGATGCACCGACACGGGTGAAAATCCGATCGACAATACCCACGCGTGCCGACTTCACGGGTACATACGAGCCGATCTGCGCCATCAGTACGATGAGTCCAACCTGCCGGAGGACGACGCTTTTCCCCGCCATGTTCGGACCGGTGATCACCAAAATCTGTTCGCGGTCGGGGTCGATATCGAGCGAGTTAGGAATGAACGGCTCGCCCAGCGGTAGCGTCCGTTCAACAACCGGGTGCCGACCTTCGGTAATCTCAAGAGCCCGCGTGTCGTCAACGGTTGGCCGCACATAACCCAACTCAATGGCGGCGATAGCGAAGGACGCCAGGCAGTCCAGGACCGCGATATGGGCGGCGTTGTCCTGGAGCTGGACCGTGAAATCGGCAACGTAATCTCTCAGATTCCTGAAGATCCGAGCTTCGATATCAAGGATCTTCTCATCGGCTGTCAGAATGCGCTCCTCAAACTCCTTTAGCTCGGGGGTGATGTAACGTTCAGCGTTGACGAGCGTCTGTTTCCGAATGAAGTGCTCGGGCACCTTGTCGCGATGCGTGTTCGTGACCTCCAGATAGTAGCCGAACACTTTGTTGTAACCGATCTTGAGCGAGCTGATACCTGTCTCCTCGGCCTCCTTCTTCTGAAGCCGCATCAGCCACTCGCGCGACGATTTCGCGACGTCGCGCAGTTCATCCAGCTCCTCGTCGAATCCTCGCTTTATCAGACCGCCGTCAGAAACGGTCAAGGGAGGAGCCTCCTCGAGGCAGGCCGCAATCCGGTCGACCAGCACATCACACGGATCGAGCTCGCGACCGATCTTGTTCAGCACCGGATCTTCTTCATCGCTGAGTACGGCCTTCAGTTTCGGCACAACACCGAGTGAGCGCTTGATCTCGACAACGTCGCGCGGATTGGCCCGGCCGGTGCAGGCCCTCGCCGCAAGCCTCTCAAGGTCACCAATCCCTTCAAGCTCTTCTGCCAGAACTTCAAGGCGACGGCGATCCTCGCTCAGCCGGCCGACCGCATCGAGCCGCCGATTGATTCTATCAACGGACCGAAGCGGGCGAATCATCCACTGACGCAGCCTCCGCCCTCCCATCGGAGTGCGCGTGTGATCTAGAATATCGACCAGGCTTCCGTCGCCGCCTTGCATCGGTGAGATCAGCTCCAGATTTCTGCGGGTTTGCTGGTCGAGCAACATGTACTCGTCACCGGTGTGACGGACGATCTTTCTAATCTGCCCGACCTTTCCTTTCTGGCTTTCTGCGAGATAGTGGAGGGCGGCGCCTGCAGCGACAATGCCATACTTGAGGTCTTCTACACCAAAGCCCTTGAGTGAGTGGGTGTCGAAATGCTGGAGCAGTGTCTCCAGCGAATAGTCGTATGTAAAGACCCAGTCGTCGATAGGCGTTACCATTGCGTCGACGCCGCGAAGCGACAGTGCTCTATCCCGGTGCGGTGCCGACACGATGAGCTCTGCTGGGGCGTTGGTCTGGAGAAGCTCCAGCATCTCATGCTCCGGTACCTCGGCGACTACAAACTCGCCCGTCGACGCATCGAGGAACGAGACCCCAACGAGGTTCGCGGATTTCTCCGGCCAGTGGACCGATCCCAGGTAATTCGCGACCTTCGGATCGAGGAGTTGGTCACGGAATGACACACCGGGAGTCACCGTTTCCACGACGTCTCTCTTTACGATCTTCTTGGCCTTACTCGGCTCTTCAAGCTGTTCGCAGATAGCTACGCGCTCGCCGGCACGCACCAGTTTCGGGAGGTACGTGTCGAGTGCGTGGTGGGGAAATCCGGCAAGTGGAACCTCGGAAGCCTTTCCGTTGGCCCGTTTCGTAAGGGTTATTCCAAGGATACGACTGACTTTGACGGCGTCGTCATCGAAGGTCTCGTAGAAATCGCCCATCCTGAACAGGAGCAGCGCGCCGGGATGTCGGTCCTTGATGCGATAATACTGCCGCATCAGGGGCGTCTGCCCGCGGGCCGCTTTCGTATCCTCTTCGCCGGTTAGGGCCTCTATCTCCGCACTCATGATGCCGGGGTCGCCACTGGTGATTCGCTATACCTTCGGGGACAGGTTACGGGTTGTTGGGACGGCGGTACAAGCGCCTCGTTCCCTCTAAAATTCAGCGCCTGACTTGAACTTTAGCCAACCGGATCGATAACAGGTAATATCTGCATGCCTATGGATCCGTGGATTGAAATATATGATAATGAGCAGGTGCAGTGGCACCTCAGACAGCAGGTCACCAATCGTGCGGCATCGATCGTTGCCTCAATCTCGGTTGGTGTCCTCGCGTGGTCTGTTGCGGCGCTACATGTTGTCGCTTACCGACCGCTGCTCATTGGCGTAGCAATCGGAGCTCTTGGTCTGGCGGCATGGACGGCCATCGGCATCGTCAGGCTCCGGAATCGGGTATGGTGCATCAAGATGTCGCCCCATATGGTTATGGGATACGACTACAGACGGTCGCCGGCAACGGTATCGTGGTCGGAGGTATCCCGTGTCAACGTTACCAGCGACTCTATCGCACTCGTTTGTGACCATGGCATTGTGATGGAACTGCCTGGACTCTTCCCGGACTTCTCTCACGTGAGCCACCGTATCCTGGATCTTGCAGAGCTTCACAGGATACCGATTCATGTAAACGGGCGATCGCTTCTCGACACGGACGTACTTGTCCTATTGCCCGAGTTGAAGAGTCTTTTTGCAGTTCCAACCCTCCCCGACGCGGCCTGAAAGGCTGCACCCTATCGCGTGTTCGCGGTCAACCATCGACCTACTGCTGGAAAGGCTCGGCAGATTCGAACCCCGGTTTCGCACGCCACCGTTCGCTCCATGCCGCGATGAAGAAGTGCGCCAAGCCAAAGACGGCGCAAGAAAGTCCTCTTCCACTCCGTCTCGTACCGATCAAGCAACGCGCCGCCCGTAATCTGTCCACCGACAAATGCCTCCACGAGTCGGCCCGCGAGCAGCCCGCTTCTAATTGCCATCGACATACCGTCTCCACACATGGGTGCAATCATGCCGGCACTGTCTCCTACCATCAGCGTATCCGCTGCAACCGGTGTCTTGGGCTGAAAATCGAGGTTGCTGACGGCCAGAACATTGTCCGAGCACGCCGTCATGTTCTTAAGGCGACCTCGAAGATGGGCATTCTGCGAGAACGTGTGCTCGATCATGTGCGCCGGCTTGCCCCCTGACTCCCGAAGTGTTGACGCGCGGGTCACCCAGCACGCGTTGATTCGATGGTCCTCAACGCGCTGCAATCCACAGTAGCCCCCTCGGAACGCGTGGAGTTCGACCCGGCTATCCGGGAGATCGCCCTTGTAGTACGTCTTGAACGCGACAAGCCGATCGCCTTCAGGCTTCGACCGGCCACCGCGCAGCTGATCCACAATTCGGCTGCTCCGACCTGCAGCACAGATTACCGATCGCGCACTGACAGTTCCTGAAGCAGACATCGCCGAGAACTGGCGATCAATGCCTCCTTCGACTCCGAGGATAGCTTCTCCCAAAAAGACGTCTGCGCCCGATGCGCGCACCTCGTCGATCAGGAGTGCGTCGAGTCGGTAACGGGTGAGCGACACCGCACCGTCCGGCGCTGGGCCTTCGTAGCGGCAACCACTCGGCCCGCTGACGACCACCCTTCGAATTGGAAGAGCGCCAGCGGACGCCAGCCGATCCTCCAAGCCAAATGACGCCAGCGCGGCAACACCCTCCCCGGAGAGAAACTCTCCACACAGCTTGTTCCTCGGAAACGAGTCGCCGTCAAAAATGGCCACCTTCAGACCGGCTCGGGCCAGGGCGAGCGCTGCACTGCTGCCACCGGGGCCAGCTCCAATGATAATCGCATCGTACGTCACGGTGTCCGAATGTCAGTGAGAATCCAACGGAAAGCCCATTCCCAACGCACGGAGTAATCCTCAAGTCCGGCGTCGGATGCTATCTTCAGCAACTCCGATTTCTTGAAAGCACGCCTCACGGAAAGTGGCCCGTCATGCCTGACCATTGGTGAAAAACGGAACGCTCCCGTGAAGGCTCGGATTCCGTGGTAAGCTATCGCCGTTCGATGAATGTCGTTGACGATCACGCCCATGCGTGCCACACGCGACATCTCGCGAAGCACCATGACGGCATCCTGCTCGGACAAATGGTGAAAGAACAGCGCTGCCGTGGCCACGTCGAAGGATCCTGATTCGAACGGAAGAGACCGCGCGTCCGCAACCTGAAAGGTGACCCGTTTCGCGATGTCCGGCTCCCACTTTTCTGACTTACGTGTAGCGTGTTCAACAATTCTCTCACTCAAATCGACCGCCACAACCGACACCTCAATCTTGCGGCTCATGCCCCATCGGACGAACTGTCGCGCGTAGTCGCCGATGCCGGTTCCCACATCGAGAATTCGCAAGGCCGCTGGAGTTTCGTCTGCGATGGAATCGAACACGCGAAGGGTACTGCTGTAGCCGCCGAGCCAGCGATTTATTGCGGGCAACTCACGAAGCGCCTGTTCGAGGAGCTCCGGCGCTGCATCGGGGTCGTCCATCATCTCCTTCCCTTCGTAGCGACGCGCAAAATCCGGGCCTGGGATCATCGACTCCCTGGCTTTTCGAGTTCCATTGTAAAGTGCTCGAACTCGTCGTCGGACTTCCAACCCATCGACAGATAGAGTTGGCGGGCAGCAGCATTGGACTTCTGTGTGGCCAGTTCGAGATACGATGCGGACTCGCTGCGGGCAAAACTGACGGCAGCATCGAGCAGTCTTCTTGCGATCCCGCTCCGGCGTGCCTCCTCGGCAACGTAAAGGTCGTTCAACACCCACGTTCTGTTCATTCGCACCGACGAAAACAACGGATACAATTGAATGAATCCCGCGCCGGATTCGGATGCGTCGTCCAGTGCCAGAAGGATGACGGACTCATCGTTCTGCATCCGATCATGCAGGAACGTGCGGGAGCCTTCGCGATCGGTCCTCCCATAAAACCTGCGGTATGCATCGAATAGCGGCAGCATTAGGTCGAGGTGCTCGACATGCGCCCTGCAAATCGTATAGCTCATCAGCCGTCCTCGGGTCAAACAACAGCGCGTCGAAAGATGCACACCCCCGCGCCTTTGTCAAGATACAGAGTGCACCCGTACCCTTCCTGCCGAAGAGTCGAAGGCCGACGTGTCCAGAATGATTCAGCTGATCAAAC
>JAHHLP010000169.1 GCA_018679295.1 Rhodothermia bacterium | reverse complement strand
CTTGATGCAGTCGACAGCATCATCTTGTACGACGTCGAGAACGCGCGCGTCAAGCTCATCCGTTTCCGGGTATACTCGTACCCGACCGCCGCACAGCAGTGGTACGAAAAGTGAGGTGACGCTCATGTCGAATGAGATTGACGTGAATAGCGGAAAGTCGACGGGTCTGGCAGCACTATACTCACCCACCGCCCACGAGAGATATGCACCTAGCGCTCCGTGAGGAACGACAACTCCTTTAGGTTCTCCCGTGGACCCCGACGTGTAGATCAGGTACGCCGGATCATCGGTATGGATGTTCGACTCACACGCATTGCTGCACGCCGCCGAAGGTACCGACTCGATGGCAATGGTTTTTGCGCGCAGTGCCTCCGGCAAGTAACGGAGAACTGCGTCCTCCGAAATAATGGCGGACACCTCAGCGTCGTCGAGAATGAATTGTACGCGGCTTTGGGGATCGGACGGGTCGACCGGCACATACGCCGCTCCGGACCGAAGGATACCCAGAAGAGCCGGTATGAGTTCGACACGCCGCGCCATCAAGACACCCACTCGGTCGCCCGAACCGACACCTCGCGCCTTGAGTTGGTCACAAAGTTGAAAGGACCAGTCTAGGACCTCTTTGTAGCTAAACGATCTGCCGGGCATTGACACGGCAACGGAGCCCGGCGTCGCGCGTGCCTGAGCGTCGAAGAGGGAGACGATGTTATCCTCGTTATCCTTGCCGGTTTGCGACCGACTTTGCTCGTCGGTTGGTCTTTTCCCGGGATCCTTGTTTTCTGCCAGCGCATCAGTTTTGCCGACCGGGCTATCGAGGTCTTCGAGCAGGTCGTCTATGGAATCAATTGCGTCGGACAGAGCCTGGTGTTGCAAGGCCTCGTCGAAAATTTCCTCGTTGAAATCAAAGTGCAGTACGAGTGAACCCGACGCGTCGAAGTCGTGGATTTGAACCCTCAGATGGTGGTTACTGTCACCGAATCCAGAGTGCACCCACTCCGAGCGGACGTTGTAGCCGGCAAAGGACGAGAAGCTGACATTGATGTAGTTCAGCAGGACGTTGAAGCTGCGGCTAAGTTGAGCAGAGCTTGACCCGGAAAGAGCAAACCGCATGTGATGGCTGCTCTCTTGGGCGACCTTGTCAAGCAAACTTCTGAAAGTGTCACCGTTATCCACTTGCACAGGTAACGGGAGAACCTCGATGAAAACACCTACCGTCTGCTTCTGGGCAGGAGCTATCCTACAATGAGCGGGTGCTCCGATTACCAGGTCGTTCTGGCCGCTGACCCGGTGAAGGAAAGCGAAGAGGGCCGTTGTCAGGAGATTGAATAGGGAGATATCCGGCGTTAGCGCCGAGACACCGGGCTGCTGGGAGAGCGCATGCAATCGCCGGGTGCGATCAGCGCCCAATCGAATAGTTTGCCTTCGTGTCCGCGTTGTGTCGAACGGTTTTCGGCCATAGAACCGCACACGGTCTGGAACGGAGTTGAGCTTGCCATTCCAATACTGTCGTGCTCTCTCGGCGCGCCGGCTTTGCCGGAAGGTCTCCTGGTATTCAACGTAACTCTCGTAGCTCGGAAGGGCGTCTTCGCTCTTGGCGGAAGCCCAGTTTTCGTAGGCCTCTGAGGTCAATCGAAATAAGAGTGCGGATGACCACCCGTCTGTTATTAGGTGGTGCTGGTTGAGGTACCAGATGAATCGGGATGGGGCGGTCTTGATCAGGCACGAATCCGTTGGGGGTTCGGTGAGGTCGAAGACGCGCTTGGCTCGCGACTCAATGTGTCGTCGCAAAGCTTCATCGGGATCAGGATCGTGGCTGAGATCGACGAACTCGTGCAGTCCATCACAGTGCTCAACCACCCGGCACCCCGGCACTCCACTTGAGTCATGGAAAGTAAGCCGCAGCGCGTCGGACCGGCTTACCACTGACTGAAACGCTCGCCCGAATCTTTCTGGATCAATCGCCCCTTCGATATGGAACGCCAGAATCATGTTGTAGAGCGGCTGGTCAGGAAAGATCATCTGACCCGCCCACAAGAGCGTTTGACTGTTCGAAAGTGGTTTCAATTCCTGATTACCTCTGCACGCATGACGGCTTCTGAGAATAGCGCCCGGACGCTACTGAGAGGACACGCCGCTCGCACTATTGGTCAGCCGTCGGCTCATGTAGGCAGCTATGGCGCCGACTGTCCCAAAATTTTCGATAGTGACATCGAGGGGAGGAACCGCGGTATCGAACTCATCCTCGAGGTGTTGTATCAGCCACATCATACCCATTGAGTCGACCAGCCCCGACGTCAGGAGATCGTCCTGTGGTGCAGGCGTGGTGCCGTCAGCGAGTTCACTCGATATGAAATCAAGGATCAACTGTTCTATCGATTGTTTCTCTATTCTCACTTTCTTTCAACTCGGTCACATTAGCAATTCAAGCACTACCGACGGCCTGCGAACTGAGGTTCTCCGCTAGTGCAATTCTGTTGATCTTTCCGGTCGTTGTTCGAGGGAAATCGTCCAGAATCTCAAAACGCGTAGGCACTGCGTAGCCGGGTAGGTGTGCCGATACATGCCTTTTCAGATCGACTACGGACGCGGAATCCCGAAGCAGCAAGAATGCCACGAGCGATCGAGAGCCTCCATCATCGGTTTGCGTCACTACGGCACTCTCTGTCACGGAGTCGTGCGCCAGGAGACAGGCTTCGATGGCATCAAGTTCAACCCGAAAACCCCTGATCTTGACCTGCCGATCGCGCCGTCCTATGAAAGTCATTCCATTACGGGAATCTTTCTGCACGATGTCGCCCGTCCGATAGTAAGTTTGCTGTTTGCCGCCGGCTCCCACGACCGCAAGCATTGAGGCGGCTGTCAGATCAGGTTCGTTCCAATACCCTTTCATCATCGTTCTTGTGCTCACCACGAGCTCTCCAACTTCTCCATCCGGTACTGGTCGATCCTGCTCATCGACGACTATAGCTGTCGCGGCGGGCCAAGTCTCCCCAATTGGAATCCCCGACATTTCAAAACGGGACTCGGCCCATTCACGGACGGGAGGCACAGTGTAGTGTGTACACTGATTGACCTCCGCGGGACCATAAACGTTGCCGAATCGGGCATTCGGGATAACTTCCATCAGTCTGCTCAGGTGCTTGACTGGAAATGGTTCGCCGCCAAAAAGCACCCACCTCAGTGAACTGAGGTCACGCTCCTCAATTCCTCCACGCAAGAGAAGCTGGATAAGTGCAAAGGGAACCGAATACCAAATCGTTAAACGCTCCGTCTCTATCAACTGCGATAGACTTGCCGGCAGCAACATGTACGATTCGGGAATAATGACGGTTGTTGCACCTCGGGAGGGTCCGGCGAAATAGTCGAACGTCGACATGTCAAAGTGCAGCGGGGAATGGTTGCTGAGCCGGTCCCCGGCAACAAGTCCGTATTGTTCGGCGGCAGCCGAGGCGTACGTTACCGCACTTTGATGCGTGTGCATTATGCCCTTCGGCTTGCCCGTCGAGCCTGACGTGTATATGATGTAGGCGAGGTCGTCAGTGGCAATGTTTGCCCTCGTGCCCTGGTCGGATTCCGACTCTATCTCGGGCCACGTTACTTGCGGTCGATTTCCGGATACGAAATCCTCCGGACCAATCAGGAAGTCAACACAGTTCAGCTTCTCCAGCGCTTTGCCCAGCAGCCGCTCCGTTCCAGTGTCGCACACAACCGCCCTCATATCGCAATCAGCGACAATTTGGGCAGTCGCGTACGCAGTGCCTTGAGGATTTATCGACACGTAGGCTGCTCCAGCCTTCATAATGCCGAAGACACTGGCCGTGCACCTCAACGATTTGTGCATCAGTACTCCGACGCGATCCCCTGTACGCACTCCCATTCTGGACAGAACATTGGCTACAGCGTCAGACCTCTGCGCCAGTTCCGCGTACGTAAGCGAATCCCCATTGCACCTGAATGCATCCTTGTCCGGCAGGCGTTCGGCGGATCGAGTGACAACGTCATGAAGCAGATGACTCATCGGATGCCCATTGCCCGCGCTGCATTGTTACGCTGGATGTCATTCGTACCTGCATAAAGCACGCCGCCAATGGCGTCTCTCAGGCTTCGCTCGATCTCGGCGACACTTGTGTAACCCAAACCGCCCATCGTTCTAATGCTATCCAGGCCGGAAGCCACAAACGATTCCGAAAGGTGTAGCTTTACCAAAGCTGAATCGAGTGATGCGTTCTCACCTTGCTGCTTTCTCCATGCAGCCTGATAGAGAAGCAACCTGGAAGTCTCGAGACGTAACTTCATGTCAACCAATCGGTGTGATACGGCCTGGAACTTGCCTATTGGTCGACCGAATTGCTCACGCGTTTTGGCGTATTCAATCGACTGCTCTAGTTGGCGCTCCATGGCTCCGAGTTGACTCACCAGAATGCAGCATCGCTCATACTCAAGAGCGTTGGAAGAGACCGTAAGGCCGGCGCCTTCCGGGCCAAGACGGTTCGATTCGGGCACAAAGCAGTCTGTCAGAATCAGGTCGCCAAAAGGAGCCGTACGGAGACCCATCTTCTCGACAACGGGCCCGCGCTCGCAACCGTCCGAGTTCGTCTCGACAATGAAAACGCTGAGCCCCCACTTCCCCTTTTCAGGGTCGGTAATCGCGAAGACCAGGGCAAGGTTTGCGATTGGAGCACACGTGACGTAGCACTTGCGGCCGGTCAATCTGTAGCCGCCATCGCAGCGAACAGCCCGAGTGTGCATCGAGTAAACATCTGATCCTGCATGCTCTTCGGTCACTGCGTGCGCGCCTATGAACTCACCTCGACACATTGCTGGCAGGAACCGTTCCTTTTGATATTCCGAGCCGAACAGGAGAATGGGAAGCTGGACGGTCCACATCTGCGCGTTGAGTGCAAACGTGAGGCCGTTGTCCGCACATGCATAGCCAAGAGCGTCCATGGCATAGAGCGAAGTCACGAGGTCTCGCGCTGGCGAGCCGCTGTATTGCTCCGGCATGTGGAGTCCCTGAATACCGAAGGCACCGCACTTTTCCCACTTGTCACGTGGAAAACTGCCTGTCGAATCGTCGTCACGGCTGCCGGCCGAGAGCTCGTTTTGGGCGAACTCGATTACGGCGGCGCGTAGCTCTTTTTGGTCCGTCGACCATCCAAATTCCATAAGGGGCGAACGGCTGGAGGTGAATCTTGCGGGTAACGAAATACTTGGACCCGCGAGCAAATAACGTCAGAATCGCTAAAATTTGTTTACAACGTACTCTCCGCTATCGTTCCTGGGCTAAGGACGATGAGAGACGAGTATCGGCTCTGTAAATCATGTGCAAGATGACTATCAGCCGAATCGTGAAGGAAGCGTGGTGGCTAGATGCCTGCGCGTTGGTCGCTACCTACGCGTGTTTCGAGACGTTACTTCATCACATAGTCACTCTTTCGGCCTCAAGCTACGAGCAGCCTGTCATCGCATTTGAGGTCTTCCGAGGTCTCGCGTCCAACGGCTTGGCGTTGGCCCTGACCACGATCGTAGTAATCGTTGTCGTGGTGTTGGTGGTCCGAGGAGGCAGTGTCTTTGGAGCACGCGCGCGCTCGATTTTCGATCGATGGGTAGATATCGCGGAAGGCGGTCGACTGAGGATGCTTGCCACCGTCAGCGGGCTCGTACTGGTCTGGTACCTGACAACGATACCGCCGAACTACTATTTCGGGCAGTCTTACATCGTTGATAGACTGTTGTTGATGGTCGCACTCGGGCTAGCTGTTTGGCGACCGATCGGCGTTCTACCCTTGATCGCCCTGGTCATTGCCTTCGTCGGGCAAATGGATTATCCACTCGGAGGCTATTCATGGGCGGCTCATTTACTACCACGGCAAGTCCTGCTGATGGTCGGAAGCCTGCTGGTAGTTCGGGTCTTCTTGCCTCGAGTGGAGACCCGATCTTTCCTCGTCGTTCTTTGCTGCCTAATCGCAGCAAACTACTTCTGGTCAGGCGTGGATAAGCTGGCACTGAACTGGCTCGCCCGAGACCACATCGCCAATCTCGTTCCGGCAACCCATGCAAACGGATGGCTTGCACAGCTTCGGGAAGATCAAATCGAACAACTGGCGAGTTGGCTCGCTATAGTCGGGTGGCCGATGAAGCTGTTCACGATCTGTGCGGAAGTAGGAGCCATCGGCTTCTTCGTTTCCCGAAGAACGCCACGGCTTTTTCTCATTGGCTGGTCGATCCTGCATGTGGGAATCTTTGCCACCACGGGAATCTGCTTTTGGATGTGGGTAGCCGTCGACATCGCGCTCCTGGCAACGTTTTTTCTTGGCCAGAAACCCGCATGGGTATTTGACCGCAGGACCCAGCTGCTGTCCGTCCTACTGATTGTGTCCAGTACGTTATGGACAAGACCAACCGCGCTTGCCTGGCTGGATTCACCCGTCTCCTACTCGTTTCGTTTCGACACCGTCAACGAGAAGGGTGAGGTGACCCATCTTGCACCGCTCTTCTTTGCTCCGAATGAGTATGAGCTAACGCTTGGGGACCTGGATGCGCTGATTGACGAACCGCTTCTGGGTATCTCGTGGGGTGCAATACGAGACCAAAAAGTTCTTGATCGCCTCGAGTCCGCAACGTCTTTGGAAGAAATCTGG
>JAHHLP010000468.1 GCA_018679295.1 Rhodothermia bacterium | reverse complement strand
GGCGAGATCGGGGCGTTCAGTGAAGAGGCTGCGCGGATCCTTTTTCCGGAGGATGAGCCCAGACCCTACCCCTCTTTTGAAGCCGTCTTCAATGCGGTCCACTACGGGGAGGCCGAACGCGGCGTGGTCCCCATCGAGAATTCGCTCCACGGTAGCGTTCACAGTAACTATGACTTACTGGAGGAGCACGAATTGCGGATCACCGCAGAGGTCAGTCTGAGAATCCGGCACGCGTTGTTAGGCCATCCTAATGTGCAGCTGGATCAGATCAAGACGGTAAAGTCACATCCGCAGGCGCTCGGTCAGTGCAGGCAGTTTCTCAAGGAGAAGCTGCGGGCCGTTGAGATCGTCCCGACGTATGACACCGCCGGCGCGGCTCGAGACGTGGCCGATGCCGCAGATCCTTCCGTGGCGGCCATCGCGAGTTCGCGCGCAGGGGCCGAGTACGGTCTGGTCACGATCGCCGAAGGAATTGAAAGCAACCATCAGAATTATACTCGCTTTCTTGCCTTGGCTACTCCCGGAACGATGCCCGAAGTGCCGCGCGGTCAGAAGTCTACCTGGAAGACATCCATCGTTTATGCGATGAAGAACAATGTGCCCGGGGCACTTTTCAAGAGTCTGGCCGTCTTCGCTTTGCGGGAAATCGATCTATACAAGATCGAGAGCCGCCCACTGGTCGGAAGTCCGGGTCAATACCTCTTTTATCTGGATCTCGGAGGTTCGGAGCAGGAAGAGGGCGTCACCAATGCCGTTGGGCACTTGAAGGAGATTGCCGCATACGTGAAGGTACTCGGCTCCTACCCGTCGGGCGATGTGGTCGATTAGTAGCTATTGAAACCCGGCCCCGTGGCCGATAAGTACAAGGTATTCCCACCGAATCATCGAGGTCAGAAGTGTCGCTTTCGTACAGCATACGCGAGGGTGTGGCCAGCCTGCGGCGAGCGAAGTTCGCATCCGCTGCGTCCACCAGTGCCATGGCCGTAGCGCTCGTACTCATCGGGCTGTTTCTCCTGCTCAGCCTGGAGGCCAACTACGTCTCCGACTGGCTCAGGCAGCGAGTCGGGGAGCTGGAGCTCTTCCTCGAAGACGACGTCAGTGAATCGCTCGCGATTGCCATGCACGAGCGTGCGCGGAATACGCCCGGCGTCGCGGAGACCGACTATATCTCCAAGGCGGCAGCCCAAGCCGTCTTCCGCAGGGAGTTCGGTGAAGGTAGTGACCTCTTCTTTGACGAGCCGTTTCTGCCCGCCTCCATCAAGCTCCGGGTATCCTCGTCTTACGCCAATCCCGATAGCCTGAACGCTCTCGTGGATCACTTCGAAAGCTGGGCGCGCGTCGATGAGGTGATCTTCAATCAGCCTCTTCTCATTAAGGTCCAAAAGAACCTGAGCCTGATACGCACCATGGGTCTCTGGCTCGGCGCACTCGTTATATTGGCTTCCGTCTTCCTTGTTGGCAACACGATTCGCCTGACCATTTACGCGAGGCGGCTCCTGATACGCACAATGAAACTGGTTGGGGCAACGGATACCTTTATCCGTCGGCCATTCATCGTAGAGGGCGTCCTCCAGGGCCTCCTTGCGTCCATTCTCGCGTGTCTGGCACTCTTCGTTCTTTACGGATTCGTGTCGAGCTACCTGCCGCAGATGGACTCCACAGGCGGGAGCGGACCGCTGTTCCTGCTGATCGTGGCTGTCCTGATGATGGGCATATTCCTCGGCTGGGTGGGGTCATTTTTCGCTGTGAGAAGGTTCATCAAGCACGTTGCGCTCCACTAGCGAGTTGTCGCCTAGGCGTGTGGTGTACTGGATCCGGGCAATCGAGATGTGTATCGTGATGATTGCTCGTCGTAGCCGGGCCACGGGTTGCTCGGTTGACATTCGGCGGGTCCGCCCATAGATTTCAAAAATCACTTTTCCCGGTGATAAGGGGTACTCAAACCCTCGAATGAGTCGAGTTCTGCTGATCATTCTGGCTATTCTGTCGGCGGTATTTGCTGCCGTTCTCGGAGTATCTCTCCTGTACGTCGTCGCACTGGCTCTCTTGCTTGCTGCGGGCGGCCTCTGGCTGCTTGGGATGAAGGGCAAATTTGATGTAGGCAAGCCCGATTCAGCGGGGTTCTCGCCGGTTGCCGAGGACGATCTTAACTCGCTTGGTATTCTCGAGATCAGGCCTAAGGCTGCGAACGGATCTCATCGGGATGTCGCGAAGCCGCACGGGGAGGACGTTCCCGAGACACAAACGTCCGTCAATGAGTCCGCTGCAGCAGCCGATGGAGCCGAGCCGGTAGCAGAGGTGCCTGCCCGCAACAGCTCAGCCATTGGGCATCAGCCGATGCCCCCTGTGCGAAAGAAGGCCGACGCGTCACGGTTGGATGCCTTTGTCGAATCCAGTCATAGAAGTTCGTCCGTCTTCCAGATGATATCTGTTGCGGAGGACCGCGCACCGGACGTGCTCGGCCCGTGTCTTGAGTCCCTTGCTTCGGCTATCAATGCAAACACAGTTGCACTGATTCGGCAGACGGTCGAAGAGTGGACACTCGTGGCAATCGTGAGTCAAAACGCATATGCCCGAGGGGCCAGTATCCTGCCTGTCACAAGTGAGATGCCTTTCAGGGCAACGGGCAAGGGCAAGGTGGTCGTGGAGGACGTGTCGAAGGCCGACTGGGATGTTACGGATCTGAAGTACTACAGAGGCGAGATTGCAATTCGTGAAGTCGCCAGAGTCGACGTTCCCACGTCGCCTGACGATGAACGAGTAATTCTGGTAGCGGACTCTGTTCGGCGCGGTGTGCTTGACTCGGCTCAGTCCAAGCGCCTTCTTCAGCAGTATGCGAGGTTGCTGGGCACTCTGCTGGACGCCAAGGTCGGCACACCCCTGAAGCCAAGGCGCGAGATTATCGCGGAGGAGATTCAGGATGCTCGGGTAGATGGGCGACCTTTGGCTTTGGCCCTCGTTCTTCTCAACCGCGCAGACAAGATTTCAGAGCGAGAGACCATGGAGGAGGCGGAAGCGGCGCTTATTGGCCACCTTGCGGGCACCTCGGATGAGATTCGGGTGGAGCGGTTCGGCGACCTCATGGTCGGGGTGTTCCATCGATCCGATGTGACCGAAGTGGAGGCGTGGGCCGCTCGCGTCCAAGCGGATCTTGCCGATTTGACAGGCCCCCTTGAGGGAGGGGTCAGTGTCGGCGTTGCAATGATGACGGATCGCCATTCCCGGCCAGAGATGCTGCGGGCTGACGCTGCCGCAGCACTCGAGGAGGCTTTCGAGTCGGGCGCTTGCACAATCTTGGAATAGACCTTCTCTTTCGGGGTCTGATCCGCCTGCCGTCTCCGATCGAAACCAACCTTCTAATTGTCGCGGGATGCCCATATTCGTGACCATCGTTCTCGACGGAGTCGGTATTGGCGCGCAGCCGGATGCCGACTTGTTTGGAGATGTCGGCGCCGATACGCTAGGGCATATCTGCCAGGCAACTTCACCGCGACTCGACAACCTCGCGCGGCTTGGGCTTGGTGCGATCAAGCCGTTGGCTGGAATCCCTTCGGCTGACCGTCCGGAGGCTGACTTTGGCATGATGACAGAGGTCTCAGCCGGAAAGGACAGCACGACGGGCCACTGGGAGTTGGCCGGGATCATTCTGGATCGAGCGTTTCCCACATATCCCAACGGCTTTCCCGAGACGCTGATCTTGTCGTTTCTGGAGGTCTCAGGTTTCGGAGGCGTACTGGGCAATGAGGCCGCCTCAGGAACGGAGATCATTGCGCGGCTTGGTGACGAGCACCGCGAAACCGGCTACCCGATCGTCTATACGTCGGCCGACAGTGTATTTCAGGTAGCCGCACATGTCGACACGGTACCGCTGGACCAGCTTTACGACGTTTGCCGACTTGCCCGCGACGAGGTGCTGATCGGGGACCACGCAGTCGGGCGGGTCATCGCAAGACCTTTCACCGGCGACAGCAGTCATTACCAGCGGATTTCTGAGGAGCGCAAGGACTTCTCTCTCCTGCCGCCGCAGTCGCCCATACAGGAGGTCTTGCGGAACGCTCAAGTCCGTACGATCGCCGTGGGAAAGATTGGCGACCTCTTCGCAGGCATCGGATTCGACGATGTCAGGAAGACGCGCTCCAATGCTGAGGGGGTTCGGTCCACACTGGAAGCGATTCAGGAGGCCGCCAGATCAAATAAACCGACTTTCATTTGGACCAACCTTGTGGACTTCGACCAGGAGTATGGGCACCGCAACGACGTGGAGGGATTTGCACGAGCGCTCGAAGAGTTCGATGCGGCGATCCCGGCGTTCGAGTCCGCCCTGCCGGAGGACTCGGTACTTGTGATTACTGCAGACCACGGAAACGACCCTGCGTTTCCCGGGACCGACCATTGCAGAGAATACGTTCCGCTGCTGGTTCGATACGATGGCAGCGGGTCTGATATCGGAGTCCGGACGACCTTCGCAGATCATGCGGCATCAGCAGCGGACTACTACAAAGTCGAGACCACTCTTGCCGGCACGTCATTCCTGAGCCGATAGGCCGTTGATCGCCGGTGGTCTTACCAGTCGCTATTTCAAGAGCACAACGGACTTTACCGTCGCAAAACTCTCGCCGCGGACCCGGAAGACATACACACCGCTGGGCAGCAGATCGCCATCAAAGCGAAACTGATGCTGTACCCCCGCTGCCAGCAATCCGTCATGGATGGTTGCGACCTGTCGTCCTAATGCATTGTAGACCCGAATCGCAACATCCTGAGGATCTTCAAGAGAGAGTGTGAAGGAAGTGGCTGGGTTGAAGGGGTTTGGAGCGGGGGGTGTAATCGTGAAGCCCTGGCTTGACGGCGCCTCTGGCGTTGTCGGCTCGCTGCGAACGTCGAAGTATGCGATGTTGTAGAGAGCGTCGGGCTCGTAGGTCCCGTCACCCTTGAAGGGAAAGTCTTGCTCAAAGTCGATCGTTGCAGTCCCTTCCTCCAATCCGTAGATCAGGTTCTCGGACGCATCGAAGACGATGAACCGAATCCTCTCGCCAATCGCCAGGCCGTCTTTGGCCGGCGTCATTTCGTCGTCGCCCCAAACAGACACGGCGACTGTCTCACCCTGCCAGACTGCCTTGCCTACACAGGTACCCTCACTGTCAAGGGCAACCACTTCGTCGCCCGGCTCGAGGGTAAGGCCGTTAACAGTTGGGGAGACGTCCGCTCGCAAGAAGATGCTGGCGTTTTGGCCTGTGCGTACGGCGCAATCAACAAATGGAGACTTTGCCAAGGCACCGGTGCTGATGACCACGGCCAACAGCAGGCCGGAGAGTGATCGAGAGACCATATGTACACTTCAGCTACGTTTGGGTGGAAGCCGAACCCTATTTGAGTTCGCCTGTCAGCGTAGCGATACGGGAATCCCGATGTCTGGCGTTTGGCGGGTATCAGTCCAGACCTGGGGGCGGGCTCACACGTATACTGCATGGGTGGAAGCACGCGAGATCCGGAAATCTACCTAAGCTGTAAATCGGCAATTGCGATTTCTTTTTTAAACCCGCGTGTGGGTCACTCGGGTCGGCCCAGAAGCCTCCGGCTCGACGATACAAGAACGGTGACCGCGCGCAAATATTATTGCGATCTGGGATGTTGGAACTGGGTCAGATTTTGGGCATGAATCGGGTCGCGAGATCCCGGGTTTGACGATTGACAGGAACGGCCGACATTCAGCATTCCCCGCCAATCGGGGCAGTCAGAATCTGGACGATCTGAACAGTCCCTAATTCACGCTGCTGAGTAGCAAGGAGCCCCAACGGACCGCGCTGTCCAATCTCTGACGGTTTGTTCTCAATCGGAAGGTATGCTACTTTGGCTCATGCATTCTTCCTCCATCTCGGACACCCTGACATGATTCTCGGAAAAGTAGTTGGCACCGTCTGGGCTACCCGAAAGGACGATCAACTAACGGGTATGAAGTTGCAGATCGTTCGTGAGGTCGATCTGGATATGAGGATGAAGGAGAAGTTTGTCGTGGCGGTAGACAGTGTCGGCGCCGGCGTCGGTGAAATTGTACTGGTGGCTCAGGGCTCGAGTGCCCGTCAGACGAAGCTGACTAACAATCGTCCAGTGGACGCCGTCATCACGGCTATCGTTGACAAACTGGATGTCGCGATTGAGCGTATGGTCGAAGCGGGTGCTACCACGTGAAGCTTGCGAGGGTTATTGGCAACGTATGGGCCACCCGAAAGGATGACCGACTGGAGAGCCGGCGAATGTTGCTGGTGCAGCCAATGAACTTCGCCGGTGCCGATCGGGGTGGTGCGATCATCGCGCTTGACACTGCCGATTCGGGTGTCGGGGATGTAGTGATATTTGCGACCGCCAGTGAAGCGGCGATCCCCTTCCAGCCGGGCCTCACGCCAACAGATGCAACCATCGTCGGAGTAGTCGACCGGGTAGATCACGTTGAGTGGCAGTATGTGGCCGGCCGGTCAGATTAGGAACTCGTCTTGGCTCGATTAGCCCGGGCATTCAGGATCCGAGGATTCCAATCAAGCGGACGGGATGAGTCGGCCAGGCATCCCCGGCGGGTTCAGTCGACTAGGCATCCCCTTCATTCCGCGTAGCAGGCTGGGCGTCTCCGATGAGAGGCACGAAGCGGAAGTCGTGGAACTGTTCGTCACCGAACTGAGACTCGCCGGTTCTGGTGATTCTCCTCATGGTTTGCCCTTCAGAGGTACCCACGGGAATGACGAGGCGTCCCCCTGACTTGCCGGCCTCGGAGATCCTCAACTGCTCGAGCAGAGGCTCAGGCACCTCGGTCGCACCGGCAGTAACAATGATGCCGTCATAGGGAGCGAAGGCAGCCCATCCATGCGTACCGTCACCACACTTCCCCGTAATGCGATAACCAAGGGAGCCTAGTATTTGTCGTGCACGCTCGTAGAGCGGTTGGATGCGTTCGATGGAGTAAACTTCGGCGCCGAGTTCAAGCAACACCGCACTCTGGTACCCAGACCCGGTGCCGATCTCCAGAATCTTATCCCCCGGCTGTACATCGAGCATCATGGTCTGATACGCGACTGTGAACGGCTGCGAAATCGTCTGTCCGTGGCCAATCGGCAGAGCTTCATCCCAGTAGGCTCTTGACCTAAGTGCCGGATCAACGAACAGGTGCCGCGGGACCCGGGATATCGCGCGAATCACCTTGTCTTCAGAGATTCCTTTTTCGCGCAGCGAGTCTGCCAGCTGCTCCCGCCGGCGACGGTACTTCCTTTCGTCCGATAGCGTCAATATTCCGGCGTGTTGTTCCTACGTCTGGAAAGGGGCGGT
>JAHHLP010000019.1 GCA_018679295.1 Rhodothermia bacterium | reverse complement strand
TTCCACAACGCCATGTACGGGCCATGATCAAGGTGTTCACCGTCTGCACTGTTCGCGACGAAACTACCTACCTCAACCGCCCAGTCGCCGGCGTCCATGACTTCGCGCGTCTTGATGACGTTCTCGGAACCTTTCGCAGCCTCCAGGCCGCTGCGGAAATGCTCTTCGATGGCGGCACGACCCTTGGCCGGTTCGCTGCCGGGCGCCATCGCAACGGCATCCTCTGCATACAGAGCCGCTAGTGCCTTGGCGTCGCCAGCGTTCCAGGCGGCGGCCCACTTTTGCGAACCCTCCCGAATCGCAGTTTCCGCATCCGAATGCTGAGCAGTTGCAGGCACGGTCAACGTGACCAGGAAAGCGAATAAAATTGTCGTAAGGACGCGCATTTCAGGACCTCTCTGAGCTTGGACTTGCGGGCGAGTATACCGTCCCGGCCTCGCATGAAGTGGTGAATCGTTCGCCGCAATGATATTAACTGGCCTTGAATCTCGCAACGCGGGGAAAAGCATTCGTGACTCACCGAAACGATCCGTCGTACTCCATGCGCCTTTTAAATCTGAGCGTATATTTGCCAGCAGATCATCTCACGACGAAACTGGAGGTTACACTGATGAGAGCCCTAACATTAACGATCCTGACTGCCTTCGCGGTGACACCGCTGTTCGCACAAAACTGGACGACCGAGGAGAAGGAACTCGTCGCTCAGATACACACATGCTGGGACGGTTGGGTCGAGGCACGGATGGCCGGCGACGTGTCACTTTTCGAGAGCGCATGTCCTCTGGGGAACTACGCCTACTGGGGCGCTTCGTCAGGAGCACCGGGAGACATTGAATCCCTGCGACGCAACTGGCCCGAAGAGTCAGCACGCGTAAAGAAGACATACTGGGAGGATCTCCGCCCCCTGTCAATCAAGATCTCCGGAGACACGGGAATCATACACTACTACGGTTACTGGTTTTCTGAGAACGACAAAGGAGAATCGGACGTATACGAGTCGAAGCGCATGGAAGCGTGGCAGAAGCAGAACGGCAAGTGGACGTTGATCGGTGGAATTGCGGTTCCTGTTGACGACTAGGGTCGACAGCAATTATTAACGAGCGAGGCCAACCCCGCTTGCAGAGCTGCGAGCGGGGTTTCCTTTTGGTCGACTGGAGAAAATGGGCCGGCGCGATCTGACGAACTCCCAAGTGTATTAGCGTAGCCGCACCCGATACAATCCCGACCGCGCCGTCACATACAGCACATCCCGCTCTGGTCCGGCGAAGACGAGCGTAGCTGGACGTTCTGGAATCCGTATCGTGTCGACGAGCCTCCCGTCGGGTTCATACACAAAGATCTGTCCCGCCGCCACGTAAAGCCGCCCGTCCGAACCGAAGGCGACGTCGAGCTCGCCCTCCTCTACGACAACCTCGGAATCGCCAAGACGGCCGCGCTCATCCACGCTAAATCGGACGGTCTTCTGACCGAACTCATCGGCTATTACAAACGGATGTCCGGGTCTTGCCTTCCGAAGTGAGTAGGCCCTGAACAGATCGTCCTGGTGTGGAATCACAAGCGAGCCGTCCGGTGACTCGTAGTAGCGGTCGTGCTCCACGGAAGTCACCCTGTCGAAGTCGTGGGAGTCACGCCAAAGGTGGCCGGGCCACAGGTAGGTACGGCCATCCGGAAGAGGACCTTCATGCAAAGGAAGCTCATCAAGATCAGTCCAGGAGCTGTCTGGATGAAACGTCAGAACCACGCCGCGGCGCCATCCAGCGTTCGTCACCAGCACCGCGTTGCCCGACTCGTCGAACGCGAGAGCCGTCGGATTTACCGGCGCGTCCCTGACAAGTGTCAGCGATTCCGCCTCATGATCCCAGCGATAGATGTGGTGCCGCCGACCGTCGACGAACCAGACGTCTCCGTCTGGGTCAACTGCCGTTCCGTCGATGAACTCGAAACCACCTGCGACACGCTCCACACGTGAATCCGGTGGTTCAGCGGCCGACGCATCACCAGATACGGTTAGCCGCGCAATCTCCCGCGACCGTATCTCGCGGCTGGACGTCCGATCAATCAACGTATTGTCGAAGGAGAACTTCGTGGGACCGTACACATGTATCCCTCGAAAGTCGAGGTCTGACGAGCGCTCTACCACGATCCCCGCGGGATAGGGAGTCTTCATGCGAATGACTCGATAGAGGTAGGTGTTCGCGAAAAACAAGTCGCGTGAGTCGCGTATCCGAATCGGCAGCGCGTACGACCCCTCAGCGCTTTCCTCCTCAAACTGAAAGGCAAAGAACTTCCAGTTCGACGCGCGGTCGATCAGCGCTTCGTACCGGACGTGGTGCTCCAACGACATCGCATATACCCGACCTTCAGTATCGGTGTCGGACACATACAAGCCGGCCATCGCGTAAGGACTCGGCGTCCAGATGTCCTTGAAGGTCCCGCCACCTCCATCGGTGACCCACAGGCTCCAGTACTGCGTGTCCCAACGCCGATCGGGATTGCCATCAGCCGTCCGCGACTCGTTATACACGGGGACGTTCGACCCGTCAACTTTGTACGTCCCGTGACCACCGATGAACCGGACATCGTTCATCATGGAATGCGCACCGGCGCTCCACTTGGCCGCTACCGCTCGCGGGTTGATGCCACCGGTATCCAGCCCGATACCGGTCAAGACATTACTCCCGCCGCGAGGAGCCTCAAGGAGCGGCTTCGGGCTGCCGGCACCGGCGTAGGCCGGCGTGCGATCATGCAACATGATTTGGGTAGTGATGGGGCTTAGTCCGATCAACACCGTCGCAGAATCAAGCAGGATGGTATCTGTTACCCGATACCGACCGGCCGGGAAGAACAGCGCCCGGTGTTTGGCGACAGCCGACCTCAACGCTTGCGTGTCGTCGGTGACGCCGTCGCCAACCGCACCCAATTCGCGCACGTTAACCCATGTGCGCTGCGGTGGTAGCGTCGCGATGTCCGTCGGAGGAAGATCGGGCACGCGGTCCAGCTGCGTCAGCCGGTGGGTCGTTCGTACCTGCGGCGAGTCATCGAGGTCGTCGATCTGAAGACCGTGCGTGAAATTCTCGACAGCGTAGATCCGGGCAGGGCCCTCGACGGCCCGGCCACTCCGCCGAAACATCGCCAGGATCGGTGTATCAACTGCAACGACGTTCACGAGGTTGAACTGAGGGCGCGCGTTGTACTCGTCACTGATCACCAAGGCCGGACCCGATATGTTTTCCAGCCTCGAATCGACCATCACGAGTTCTTCCGCACGGTCCGGATTCACGAGGATTGCAGTAGGCACGTTGCGGAACTGGTTGCGTACGAGGCTGAGCCCCCCCTCCTCCGTGCGGATGGCTGCCACCCGCTGTCCATCAAACTGCGTATCGATCATCAGGAAGGGCCAGCTTGGAGACGGCTTCGTCGTGATGATCCCGTAGTCACCTCCAAAGAATCGGCAGTCGTCGATCTCATTGCCGACCTTCTCCACTCCTGCGCGACCGGATCCAATCCGAAAGTCCATGTGCGCCAGAAAGGAGTGCTGAGCGAAGTGCGAGCGGACGCCTATCGCCGCCGGGTTTCCGTCCCCGATCTCGATGTCGATGTTGCTGATCGCACTGTAGAAGGTGCCCGGGTTGGCGTCGCGGATAGGCCTCCCTTCCCGGGGGCGGTCGCTGACGAAGTGAACCATGTATCGTCCGTCCCCCTCCTGGAAGCCGGGCGTTTCAGGGCCGAGGACCAGTGCGGGGCGTTCACTCCCATATCCGATCAGTCGAATCCCTTTCCATATGTAAAGCGTGGCCCCAATTCGATAGCGACCCGCCGGAACGAGCACCACTCCAAAGCGAGACTGTTCGTTGACCGAATCGATGGCAGCCTGGATTGCCTCCGCATCGTCGGCAACTCCGTCACCTACGGCACCGAACATCTCGACCGATAGCGCCGACGGATCGTCCGGACGGAGAGTATAAAACGACCGGCCATTTGTCGGCTGCGGCTGGGCACTCGATGAAAGAACAAACAGACACGAAATCGCAATACCGACAATTCCAATGATGCGAATCATGAGGCAACCTCTGTTCGAAGATCAGATAACTCAATGCGGGTTACCCGATAAGGTTACATCGCCACGGGGTCTCGTGCACGTGGGCGCTCCGCAGCCACTACGGCCCGAACTTCGGCGGGCAAGTCGAGTGATTTGCTGACGGTGAAAAATCGATCCACCGGTCTGGGCGGCGCAACAGACGCCCAAGTGGCCCGTTGATCCGAACGGCAGCGGGCGTCTGCGTTCCAAGCATATTCGCCAAAGCCGCTACAAATCGACTCCCACCGCGCCGATACTCCTCCTGCAACTACGATCAACCCATCCCCGCATAATGAACCGACTTCTTACTCTCTTCGTCCTGACGACACTGACTCTATCCGGATGCGATTCCAACACCACCGACGTCGTGGCCGAAAAGGCAGACGTATCGGTCAACTTCAAGCTGCTCTCGCCTCGAAATACCAAGGCTTACAGCGGCACGATTTCAGGTACCAACGGATCGATTGAACTCGAGGACCTCCGCGTAATCGTGGCCGAATTCGAACTCGAGGCCCAAGACGGAAGCTGCGACCTCGCCACAACCGACGACGATGATTGTCCGGAATTCGAATCCGATGCCTTCTTCTTTGAGCTTCCCCTTGACGCTGCCGAAGTAACCGTCGCGAGCGGCCTCATCCCCTTTGGCACGTACGATTCGTTCGAGTTCGAGGTTGAGGACCTGGAAGACGACCCAGAGGATGATGACTTCGTCCCAAGCCAGGACTTGCTGAATCAGATTCGGGCATCTGAGGGATTTGCCGACTGGCCCGACAATGCGAGCATGATCATCGTTGGCAGCTTCACGCCAGATGGCAGTTCGACGCCAGAGCCCTTCCGGGTATATGCGGAGGCCGAGGTTGAAGTGGAGATGGCCTTATCGCCTCCCTTAGTCGTCGATTCAGAAACGACTGACTATAAGCTAAACATCTACGTCAGTCCTGGGGATTGGCTTTCCAGACCGGACGGAAGCGTGATCGATCTCAGAGAATTTGACTTCGAGTCGACCGGCGGCCAGCTACTGGAGTTCGAGGTCGAGTTCGAGAACGGATTCAAGGAAGTCGAGATCGAAGACTAGATTCGGTCGTCCCGATCTCTGAAGAGCCTCCGCACGCCATGGCGTCGGAGGCTTTTCTGTTCATGTGCCGTCTTCCGAGAACGACTTCAGGGGGTCCGCCTTTTCCCAAACCGGTTGTAGATCGAGTCGAAGGCGAGACGGGCATCGTCATCGTTCAGATAGACGTTGAACTCCGACGTCGTGGACGTGACCTCGACTACGCTCAAACCCTGCAAAGCTATCTGCTGCAGGATCGCGTACAGCAGACCCGGCTTACCTATGTACTGCTCGTTGATGCGAATCCCGAGACCGGCAAGACGGCGAACGATGCGTGCGGGTAACGCCTGTAGCGCGGTGGCTGCGTCGGAGAGATAATCCTCGTCCATGATCACGGTGATCTCCGCCGTACCCTCCGTGAGCGTCATATAGCCACCGGCCGACTGAACCTGTCCAAAGAGCTGTCCGAGCGATCTGTGCGTCTCAACTGACTTGGCGAGGGTGAGTGCGCAGAGGCCGCTCTGGATTGATATGCGATCAATCTGAAACTCGACCGCTGCCGACACATCTGATTCCCGAACCTGTCTCTGCAGCCGCGACAGTGCCATCAATATTGCGGACGGCTGCACTGGCTTACCCGCTCGGGCCTCGACAAGCGGACGCAGAAAATGGGCGGTCTGCGTCAAGTTGAGCAGTCCATGATGGAGACCAAAACTCAGCGAGGGATTCTGAGCGACCAGGAGAGCCGCAAACGTCGAGATAGACGGCATTGTTATAATCATAACAGAATGTGTATAACAATGTAACAAATATGGGCAAAGTTGTTGCCGCTGCCCATCCCGTCGTAGCCTCTCGACCCCTCCACGAGATCTTACAGACGTTTCCATGCGCATCGCACTCATCGGCACAGGACAAATGGGATCGACGATTGCCCGACTCGCAGCCGAATACGGGCATGAGCTGTCGGCCGTATTCAGCTCGTCGCTGACCGTCGATTCGAAATCTGCGGAAGACCAACTGGCCGAATCGGATGTAGCGATCGACTTCTCGGCCGCCGCTGCCGTCAGATCGAACGTTGCCGCCGCGGTTCGGATGAACGTCCCGATCGTCGTCGGAACCACCGGCTGGAATGCAGAAATGGAGGCGGTTCGCTCGATCGTTGAATCCGGCAATGGCACGATGCTCTTCGCACCCAACTTCTCGCTGGGAGTGGCGCTCCTGTCACATGCCATCCGTGCGATTACACCACTATTGAACCGGCTGGACGAATTCGATCCGTATATCTCGGAGACGCATCATTACCGAAAGGCTGACAGCCCCAGCGGCACAGCACTGCACCTGGGCGGCATATTCCTCGAAGGCCTCGACCGCAAATCCAACCTGCTCACTGGAAATGCCAACGGGCCGATAGAACCGGCGGCCCTTCAGGTGGCATCATCGCGAGCGGGCTCGGTCTTCGGTATCCACGAGGTTCACATCGACGGACCCGACGAC
>JAHHLP010000224.1 GCA_018679295.1 Rhodothermia bacterium | reverse complement strand
CCCTTTGGGAGTAGAGGACAAGCCAGACCACGATCAATCCTATGATCAGCGAGATACCGATATGTAGCCCGCTGTACCAAGCCACAGCCGCCACATCGAGCTCGGCGGGTACACCCGCGACCGGCGCGCCACGCATCCCCCTGAAAACGGATTTGGCCAGTGAGTCAACCGTAAAGAAAGGACCTCGCGCAGCCAATATGTCAAAGGCAGCGTAGAATACGGCGGCGGATGCGGATCCGATAAGCCCCACGTCAACCCGTCCCTGATCCATCGATCTCCCTCGGCCACGGTAACCTCACGTGTTGAGTGAACCGCACGACCCGCCCACGTCGCCCGGCTGTTCTTGAGTCAATCGATTACCAACTAAGTAAGCCCTGCACAGAAGTGCAAGCCAGGCATGATTTCTGTTCACGAGTGAACATCTTTATGACGATATGGACCGCTTGTCCGATACTGAGGCCAAGGTCGCTTCTTCCATGAGGCGAAGGCCGCATCTTGGCATAGACACTCGGACGGTCCCAATTTCGACGAGAGTACCTCCGAAGGATGCGTTCGACATAGGTGTCGAGGCTTCCGCGCGCTCCAGTGAAAGGTGGCATTCGTCTCTTCAAGCCAGAAGTTGTCCACCTGTTTGGACGCATGATACCTGGGTGGGACCCGGCCCGAATGGATTGACGATCAGGGTCAGCCCCTGAGGGGCCAGCACAAACTGCACACGGAACGTTTCGGGTACTGTCGTATTCGTGAAGTCGGCGAAGTCGTTCTCTCCCGTGAACGAATAGCGAGCAGTCGGCGACACGAGTTCGCCCGCGGTGAAGTAAATGAAGTCTACGGTGCCGATGACGCCCGTAATAACCGGGGTCGAACCTGGACCAAATACGATTCCGGAAGAACCCACAGCCTCGATTTCGAGAGTCAATACGCCGTTCACCCCCTGGAGGTCACAGTTGTAGGTGAACCGGGCGCTGCTGGTAGCTTGTGGATTCATGTCGGCAAGCTCGTCGGAGTCGCCGCTGCAAGCTGAGACCAATAACGCGATTAGACCGATCGCGAAGGCAATGCCCGGCCGCCGGCGCCGAGGCCTGCGGCTAATATTCTCCCTTCCGCCGTACGCGTCGGAATATTCAGACTCTTCCGTCATGGCGCTATCCGTGTCTCATCTTCATGACCTTATCGGCGCAAAAGCATATGGGATCGACGAACATCGCCATTATCAACTGTGGCCAAATACACGCCGGCAGCGAGACCCGTCCCGTCCAAAGCAATACGTTGAACTCCAGCTGCTCGATAATCATCGACTACCGTTTTGACCAGCCTCCCCATGACGTCATACAAGACTACGCGTACCGGCGCTGGGGCCGACAGTTCAAATTCGATCGTGGCCTCTGTCGTAAAAGGGTTAGGATACGCGCTCGAGATGGTCGACAAGTTCTCCGGGACGAGCCTGTCATTCGCCGTCGATGTAGGTGGGTTCGACCGCACGCTAAGGTCGCCCGTGGGTGTCCGCCCCAGCACTACGTAGTAGTAGTTCGTCCCATCCGTCGAGACGCTGGGCACACCGGTCTGGATTCCCGGCGTGGTATCCAGCATAAACGGAGGTGTCAGAGGGGCGCCGCCGCTCGAATACTGTCGACCATGTGCCCGGAAGCCCACTGCCGAGCTATCACCCCAGACGACCATGAATCCACCATCGTCTAGCATCGCCACCTCGGGTCTCACGTCCGGCCACGTTTCGACGAACCCCGTGCTTGTACTGATCTGAATGTTGCCTCCGACGGGCTGTCCCGACGCATTGAAGAGTTGACCGAAGACGTCTCCTTGGGCACCCGTCCTAAAGTCCTGCCAAACGACTACGCTTGCTCCTGCCGGGTTCATGGCCGCTGCGGGCCGCCAGTTGATTGTGCCCGCAGGGTCACCGGTATTAACAACCACGTTGGATCCGACGACCTGAAGTCCGGTCGGCATAAGTCTCGCGAACTGGGCGCCGATGTCACACTCGTTTGCGTTTCCCTGTGGGTCCACGATCGGACATTCGTTCCAGACCGACAGAATCAAGCTGCCATTGGAGGCGACATCGGGCCACATATGAAACGCCTGGAGCGACGACGGATCGTCGTGCGGAATAAGCTCTCCCTGCACGAGGTCGTTCAACGAACCGTCATAGATGTCAAGCCCAACATTGCGCAGGTCGGTCTGGTTAAAGAAGCCGTCCATGGTCAGGAAGAGGGTGGCGTCGGGTCCAATTGCCATCCTCGGCCGATCTTGTTCGTCCGCCCCAGGGAAGATGAACTTGTGCTGGAGGCAGTTGCCGGCTGAGCTTAGATCAAGGATGCTCCCGGAAGTCTGAACAACGCCCAGCGTGATCTCGGAGGAAGGCATGAAGTCGCCGATTATGTCAAACAGACCCCAGTGCTGCATGAGTACTAACAACGCCCCATTGGGAGCAAACGCCAGTTCGACATTAGACTGGCCGTCGTCTTGCCAGGAGTCAAAAGGGAGGCAGAACGACTCTGGCAAGAAGTAGTTGGTCGGCCCCACCGGATTGCCCGTCGATGACAGCCGCTGTACCCCAATGCGCCAACTCGTGGAGAATTCGCTCTCGATCAGCGCCTCCCACGCCACAGCATATGAACCGTCGGAAGCCGCGGCTATTTGCGGGCGAAAAATGTCCAGAGTGACGTCATCTGCGACCGTCGAGGTCACGACCTTCATCTGCTGGGCCATCAGCGGATTGCCAAGTAGGACGCAACCGAGCACAAGGACCAGCGTGACTCTCTTTTTCATCAGAAAGATTGTTCTGTAGGCCCTATTAGGCCACGGCGGAGAATGCTTGGAAATAAACATCAATTTCCAACTGTGATGTCATTGTTACGAAAGGTGCCTGTGGCAATCAAGAAGTGATGCGGACAAAGTCGGATATCCCTCCCAACAAGACGGCCTCCCGGACGGCGACCGCCGCCGCGAAAGGCCGTCTTATTCTCGCAATCCGTCACTGGCCGCTGTACCACGAAGTGCCATCGCTGCTCATAAACATGTAGCCGCCGCTGCCGTCGCTGGCTACGGTCGACCGCGTGTTCCCCACCTCCGAGTAGACACTTCCGTAG
>JAHHLP010000307.1 GCA_018679295.1 Rhodothermia bacterium | reverse complement strand
GTACGGACTCGGTCCGGCGATTGTCGGCAAAGCTGTTTCGGGTTTCCGATTCCACCGTCCATCGCGATCCGTCCCAGTACGATCGTCCGATGGTATCGACGGCGAATCGGGAGGCGTTCTGTACGGCAGCTATCGCTGACATCAGGTTGGTGTTGTGCGTCGGTTGGTCACGCAGCCTTTTTTGAAGTGGTGAGACCTGCGCGTGGGCGCCAATCGGCAGCAGTCCGAAGACCAGCATGGCCGAAACCAGCGCTCTTGTTTTCATTGGTGTACGGGGCTCCAGGGATGAAAAAGGCGGCGTATGATAGATGCGAGCCGCGCACGGAGCAATAGCCGGACCGACAATATTTTTGCGGCTGATGACTTTGACGGGGGAGGGGACACATGGCTCCTCATTGCGAAGTGAGCCGCACCTTCGCGAGCCAGGCGGAGGACAGCAGCAATCCATCTGGGTTTGCATCGTGAGTGCTGCTGACAGAGGGGCGGTAAAGCGACCTGCCGTCGAGGTTTCCGTTCGAGACTGAGAACCGCCAGGATACTCTAAACTCAACGGTGACGGATTGACGCTAGGAGGCGATCATAGTCGCTGTGGCCACCAATCCAGAACCAATCAATCACATCGCCATGCATTCTGCCGAGTGCACGATAGCCAAGACTGATTCTTACCGAATAGACATTGCTAAGAGCGTGGACTTTTTTGAACCTGAGGCTTGGATGCGAAGGGTCCTGTAGGAACTGTCGATAGGCAACTTGGGCCCGGCGCTGAACGATCGTCGGAAGAGAACGAAACTCTTTACGGAATCGTGGCGTCGTCCGGGAGATCACACGTTGTCTGGATCGAGCGGGAGCGTTCGACCAGCTTTGGAGTCCTCCTCCGCCTCATGCGCAAGTCGCTCTAGAACATCCGGCGTACGCTCGAACGTCTTCGTCCACCGCTCTTCGTCGGCTAGTTCTTCGAGAATCATTGCAGCGATCGCATCTTGCTGGTCTTTTGGTAGGCTTTCCACCTTCTCGACGGCCTTCCGGAACAGGTCAGTCATTTGTTGTCTCCAGAATACGACTACAGCGTGTACGGCAGTTAGTATCGGCTCGTTTCCAAAGAAGGCGGGTTCGGTTGCTGAAACAGGTGTAATGGGTCCCGGCTCAAGGCCGGGATGACGATGGGTCTCGGCTCAAGCCCGCGATGACGCCTGTTGTTATTCTTGGGGAAGCGGGAATCAATGAGTAGGTCGGCAGTATTGAGCGTTCCATGGATCCCCGATCAGGTCGGGGACGACGTCTGACCAGCCCGAACCGCCTTCCGCACCGCCGGAGCCACCTTCGTCCCCAGCAACTCGATCGCGCGCAGGACGTCCGCGTGCGGTAGCGTGCCGACCGTCAACTGGATCAGGAACCGGTCGTACCTAAAGAGCTCGTACTCGCGCAGCATCTTTTCCACGATCTCGTCGGGATCGCCGACGAGCAGCGACCCGCGCGGCGAACGGTCAGCCTCGAAGCTTGCGCGCGTGGTTGGCGGCCAGCCGCGCTCGCGGCCGATGCGCGTCATCACCTCGGCGAAGTACGGAAACGCAAGGTCCGCTGCCTTCCTCGAATCATCCGCGACGAACCCGTGCGAGTTGATGCTGATCGGCAGCGCTGCGGGGTCGTGTCCGGCCTCGGCGGCCGTCGCGCGGTAGAGGTCAACCATCGGGACGAACCGCTCCGGCGGTCCGCCGATGATCGCGAGAGCCATGGGCAACCCGAGACGCGCTGCGCGCATGACCGACGGCGGGTTGCCGCCGACGGCGATCCACACCGGCAACGGATCCTGCACCGGCCGCGGGTAGACGGGCAGGTCGTCGATCGGCGGGCGGTGCTTGCCGGACCACGTGACGCGGGTTGCGTCCCGAATCTCGAGGAGTAGCTCCAGCTTCTCCTGGAAGAGCGCGTCGTAATCGGCGAGGTCAAAACCGAAGAGCGGGAACGACTCGATGAACGAGCCCCGGCCGGCCATGATCTCGGCGCGGCCGTTCGAAAGCAGGTCGAGCGTCGCGAACTGTTGAAAAACACGGACGGGGTCGTCCGAGCTGAGGACCGAGACGGCGCTCGTCAGACGGATGTGCTTGGTTCGCGAGGCGGCGGCGGCGAGAATAATCGCGGGTGCTGAACCGAGATAATCCGACCGGTGGTGTTCGCCGACTCCGAAGACGTCGAGCCCGACCTCGTCGGCTAGTACGATCTCCTCGACGAGGTCCCGCAGACGTTGGGCGGGATCCGGAGTGCGGCCAGTCGCAGGATTCGGAGTGGTCTCGGCGAAGGAATAGATGCCAATTTGCATGGGGTGGGGGTCAGTTTGCGTGCAGTACGCCGCCACTAAGAATCGTCGCCGATCTCGCTACTTAGGATCATCGCCGATCTCTTTTTCGAAATCGACTGTACGCATCTTCCGACCGGTTTGTGCCAATTCCTTAGTTGCAAGACACGTTGAAGTGTGCCCGCGGTCAAACTTCTCACCGTTCGTGCACTCATGGACCCTCGACCCGGTTGCGCTATTTTGTCCAATGGCTGGCTCGCCTCACGCTTGCCGCGGCGTGAGGGTGGATTCCCCCGGCGAGCAAGAACAAAAGGCACGAGATGTCTAAGCTATGAAGAGGTACCGCATCGGACTCATCGGCTATGGCGGATTCGGACGATTTCTCCACTCCGCGTGGTCCGACATACCAAGTGTTGAGGTCGCTGCTGTTGCTGACACTGATCCGACCCGCGAACCGTCCGGCGTTTCATTCTATTCCGACTGGCAGGGTCTGATTGACGATCCGATGCTCGATATCGTGGCCGTCGCGACGCCGCCTGCCACGCATGCAACGATTGCGGTGGCCGCGCTCCGGCGTGGAAAGCATGTGCTCGTCGAGAAGCCGGTCGCCACGTCGCTATTTGACGCGAACCAAATACTGGGGGAGCGCGACCGGGCCGGTCGGGTGGTGGTGGTGGACTTCATGCTGCGCTTCAACCCCATCATGGAGGCCC
>JAHHLP010000531.1 GCA_018679295.1 Rhodothermia bacterium | reverse complement strand
GCGCAAGAGGTGTTTGAAGGGGCTCTGGTACACATCAGTACGCCCGTCACCATTACAGCCAATCTCATGGAAATTCTTCCGTCCGAGGGCTTCCGCAACGGCGCAACCTATTGGGCGACCGTCAAATACCTTCCTCCCGGCCCAATAGCACGCAGTCTCTTCGGTGAGCCCGATACAGCATCTTTCGTCTACCGCGATCTAATCGGATTCACCAATCCAAACCAGGGGTTCGCCTTCTCAATGATTTCTGAGGCGTACCTGAACTTCGGCTGGGTGGGTCTGTTTGCGATCCCTGGCGCGTTTGGGTTGATCCTTGGCTACACCTACAGGCGATCGTCTGCTGAGCCAACTCGGGCGATCCACCTTGCATATCCGGTACTTATCGCTTTGTTGCCGTATCTATACCGATCGGACTCTCTCGTTCAGGCAAAACTCTTCGGGTATTCGATGATTGTCATTCATCTTGTCTATCGAACCAGCACCCTGAAACGAAGGCCATCGGCGAACCGGGACTGACATTTGCGTTCGCGGCCCATGGAGATGTGGCTCCCGACCGAAATCCCGTGAACGAAGTACCGTGCCTGGGATGGGGCTTTTAGGAGGCGACTTCTCGGTCGTTGACAATCGATTTGGGGCGCTGCTTCGCAGCCTTCCATGCCACGGGTAGTCTTCTTTCTGCAGATGACGAACGGGAGCGGACGATGAAGACCTTGGTAACAGGAGGGGCGGGATTCATCGGATCGAATCTGGTGCGCCGACTCCTTGCAGATGGACACGAGGTCAGCGTATTTGACGATCTGTCAACGGGCAACCTGTCGAATATCGAGGGGCTCGATGCTCGCTTCATCGAAGGATCCATACTGGAGCAACGCGACCTAGATGCTGCAATGACCGGCGTGGAGGTGGTCTTCCATCAAGCCGCCCTTCCCAGTGTTCCCAGGAGTCTGGCCAATCCTGCGTTGTCGAATCAGATCAACCTCGGCGGTACGTTGCAGGTCCTGCTAGCAGCTCGAGACGCGGGCGTCAGGAGACTGATATACGCCGCATCGTCGAGCGCCTATGGCGACACCACCGAACTCCCCAAGACCGAATCAATGGCACCAAATCCTGCATCGCCATATGCCGTGGCGAAGCTAGGAGGTGAGTACTACTGCCGCGCATTCAGCCGCTCCTTCCAGCTCCCGACGATTGCGTTGAGGTACTTCAACGTCTTCGGACCGTATCAGGATCCCGAAGGAGGGTACGCCGCCGTCGTCCCGTCTTTCATTACGTCCGTGCTTCGGGGCGAGTCCCCAACTATCTACGGCGATGGCGACCAAACGCGGGATTTCACCTACATCGACAACGTAGTCGAGGCGAACCTCCTTGCGATGCTCGCTCCGGACTCCGTAGCTGGAGAGGTCCTGAATATCGCATGTGGTGAACGGATCAGCGTGAATGAGTTGCTTGCTCTGGTCGTGAGCTCGGTGGGTCGTGACGGAGGGGAGGTCCGGCCGATCCATGCTCCAGCCAGGGTGGGAGATGTTCGGGACTCACTGGCAGATGTCTCTCGCGCTCGGCGGTTGCTGGGGTACAACCCTCTGGTAGACCACGCAGCAGGAATCAGACGCACCGTCCAGTGGTACCAAGACGAGGGCCGGTTGGTCGGGGACCCACCGGAGGACGCAACGCAGGAAGGAGTCTGATTGGCTTCTCAATCGAACACTGGTTATCCCAGAGAATCGTCCTGCGCGATTGACGAGCGTATGGGCGGCGACTCTTCGAGTACGGCTCTGCACCCGCCTCGACTCAACAGCGCTGCTGGCTGCCGATCTCTCCGCTCCTTGGCAGACTGGTCCCCATGACGGAATCTGATCGGGTGTATCTTTCTCCCCCACACATGGGTCAGGAGAGCCTCGACTTCGTCCGGGAGGCGTTCGAGAGCAACTGGATTGCCCCCCTTGGGCCGCAGGTCGATTCCTTCGAGAGGGAGTTCTCGAGTGTCGTCGATGTGGCCTCTGTAACCGCGCTATCGACTGGCACAGCGGCCCTTCACCTCAGCCTGGTGCTCCAAGGTGTGAAAGCAGGTGACGAGGTCTTATGCTCGACTCTCACTTTTGCGGCGAGCGCTTTCGCGATTACCTACGTTGGTGGTACGCCGGTCTTTATCGATTCCAACGCTCACGATTGGAACATGGATCCAGTGCTTCTAGAGGAGCTACTTTCGCAGAAGGCAAAGGCAGGCCGACTCCCGCGAGCAGCAATAGTTGTCGACCTGTACGGTCAGCCGGCCAACTACGACCAAATACTGCCAATTTGTGCCGATTTCGATGTTCCGGTCATTGAGGACGCGGCGGAGGCACTGGGGGCTGAGTACAGAGGTAGGCCGGTCGGCGGGTTTGGCAGCTGTGGGGTGTTCTCATTCAACGGAAACAAGATCATCACTACGTCTGGGGGAGGTATGCTCGTCTCAAGTGATCCGGACCTTACAGAGCGCGCCCGGTTTCTTGCCACTCAGGCGCGTGACCCGGCACCCCATTACCAGCATTCTGAGATTGGCTACAACTATCGGATGTCGAACATTCTGGCCGCGATAGGGCGCGGTCAGCTTCACTCTTTACCGGATAGAGTTGCTGCTCGTCGGCGCGTCTTTGGTGAATATGTGAAGCGTCTCGGGCATCTCCCTGGAATCGAGTTCATGCCAGAGCCCGAGTACTCCCGATCCACACGGTGGCTCACCTGCTTAACCATCGACCCGGCCGCTTTTGGTGCCAACCG
>JAHHLP010000483.1 GCA_018679295.1 Rhodothermia bacterium | reverse complement strand
GAATTGCAGAGCCCGTGCTGACACCTCTCACACTCGGAACGAGCCTGCTCTGCACGCTCTTTACTTCGTCACTTAGCGCGTTTCATCACTACCGGCGCGGTGCCGTTGAATGGCGGATAGCCGCTCTTGCCGGCCTCGGAAGCATCCTGGGAGTCGTGACCGTAACGTTTCTGGTTACAACCAAGGCATGGTATGATCAGGACGTATTTCAAGTCGTCTTCAGCATCGTACTGCTAGCGGTTGCCGGTCGGATGTTCAGCGCGGGTGATACGGTTGCCTCCGCAGCGCATGAGGATTTCCATTGGGAAAGAGTGGCGCAGGCAAAGTCAGCTGTCATCGGCGTCGCCGCCGGTTCCGTTTCAAGCGCAGTCGGGGTTGGCGGGGGAGTCGTTCTTGTGCCGGCGTTCAATCGGTTGCTGCGACTTCCAATTCACTCGTCGGTGGGCACCTCAAGCGCCACGATCATCCTGATCTCGCTGGTCGGCGTGGTTGCATATGCCGTGTCTGGACTTTCCGCGCCTTCGCAATCAGGTTCGCTCTCGCTCGGATATGTACATCCGGGTACGGCACTAGTGCTGGGCCTGCCGGCGCTGTTGACTACCCGACTGGGCGTAACGACTGCTCATCGCGTGAACAGGCGGACGCTGCAAACAGGTTTTGCGGTCTTCGCGCTTTGCGTTGCCGCCAGCCTCATCTATCGCGCGATGGGCAGCTAGCGTCGGCCGCGCAGGGTCCAAACGAAAAAGGACCGTCCCACCGGACAGCCCTTCTTCATTCTAACACTGTTGTGGGTGACTTAGTCTACGACGAACGTCACCTTACAGGTCACACGATACTTGCTGACCTTGCCGTCATCCACGAGCGCCTGGATGTGCTCTACATAGACGCTGCGGACCTTGCGAACGGACTTCGAGGCTGCCTTGGCCGCGTCCGCGACCGCCTCCTCTATCGAATCCCCTTCTGCCAGAATCTCGATTACCTTTGCTACAGACATGTCAATTCCCCGCTATCAATGAGCTCAAATCATGAATGATGTATGCTAGTGAGTTACCATACGTCCAAGCTTCTTGGCCTGGGCAACCCATCCGTTTACCTGCGACTCTGAGGGAAGCTGACGGACAAGTTTCTTCTTGCCGTTTACCTCCTTCATCTTGGCATGAAGGTTCGCGACGTTTCGCTTCGAAAGTTCAACAACGGTATCAACACCGGCTGCCTCGAGAAGCTCGGAGTACTCGCCCCCGATTCCCTTTACTCGCATCAGGTCTGCGTGATTGACAAATTTGAGAATTCGCTTCCCATCGATCTTTGTCGCAGCCTCAAGTTCCCTGCGACCTTTTGCTGTGCACCCCTTCTTTAGCAGTGCCTCTACTGATCCGACGCCGGCCTTCTTGAACTTGTTCGCGAGTGACGCGCCGACTCCTTCGATGGTTGAAAGTTTTGCCATGGTATTCTCCTCGTTGAACCGATGTTGACCCGAAAACCGAGTTGGGTGAATTAACCAAACAGCTCATGTGAGCGCAAGGTAACCGGCGGGTTTAAACTCGAATTTACACGCCTGCAACATATTGTGCTCGCATGCAGCACTCAGCGATCAAAGAGGATCGAAGTCTTTGCACCGAATTTGCAGAGTCGGTTTTCCTTTGGGACAGCACGATGATATTATTCGACGATCCGATACTTATCGGGCCCACTTAACTAAGGACACGGAAAAGGCAAATGGGTATTTTCAGTTTTTTGAAGGAGATCGGTAAGAAAGTGCTTCCGGGCCGTGAAGCCGAAGAGATCACTTCCGATATCCGCGACTCGCTCGGCGATAAGGTCAAAGACTTGCAGGTCTCCTTTGATGACGGAGTCATTACGCTGGGCGGCTCAGTCGATTCGCAAGCAACCCGCGAGAAAGCAGTCCTGCTGGCAGGAAATGTTGAGGGCGTTGAAAGCGTCAATGACAACCTCATGATCGAAGTTCAGCCCGTGTTCTACACGATCGAGAAGGGAGATTCCCTGTCAAAGATTGCGCAGCACCACTACGGCGATCCAATGAAATGGAAGGCGCTGTTTGAGGCGAACCGTGAGGTAATCAAGGACCCCGACCTTATCTACCCCGGACAGCAAATCCGCATCCCGGAACTGTAGAACCCCGGGAGCAGCTCGGTAATAATTCCTGACGGAATTCTACCAAGAGGGCACGTCGAATCAGTTTTCGGCGTGCCCTTATTGTATGCATCAAAAACGGCAGCACAATGCAGTTGGACAACCCTACGCTCGAAAGCGTCCGCAACTACTACAGCCAGGTCGTAAAGACGCAGGCGGATCTCAGAACCAGCGCGTGCTGTACCGCCGACAGCTTTCCTGCTTATCTGAAGCCCATTCTCGCCAAAATAGACGGCGAGATACAGGACAGGTCTTATGGCTGCGGAAGCCCTATTCCTCTTGCGTTGGATGGATGCACTGTGCTCGACCTTGGTTGCGGGACAGGCAGGGACGCCTATCTTGCCTCAAGTCTTGTTGGCCCGAAAGGTCGTGTCATCGGCCTTGACATGACGGAGGATCAGCTCGCTGTTGCACAGCGACATCGCGAAGACCAGACCCGACGGTTTGGGTTCGAAGAGCCTAATGTCGAGTTCCGGAGTGGCTACATCGAGGATCTCGCGCTAGCGGGGATTGGAAGCGACTCTATCGACGTGGTCATCTCAAACTGCGTGATCAATCTCTCGCCCGACAAGCGAGCCGTTTTCGCAGAGATCTTCCGCGTGCTCAGGCCCGGCGGGGAGCTATTCTTCTCGGACGTATTCAGTGATCGCCGCATCCCCGAGACGATCGGTATGGACCCTATCCTATACGGGGAATGCCTCGGCGGTGCGCTATATACAGAGGACTTCCGGCGGCTGCTTCACGACACAGGCTTTTCCGACTTCAGAGTGACCTCCTCGTCGGCCATCGAGCTGAGGGACCCTGAACTCCAGAAGCGAGTGGGCAATGTCCAGTTTACTTCACGAACCGTGCGCGCATTCAAACTCCCTGAAGAACTAGAGGACCGTTGCGAAGACTACGGACACATCGCACGATACCTCGGGACAATACGTTATGCGCCTGACGCGTTCGAACTCGACGATCATCATCGGTTCGAAACCGGAAAACCCGAACGGGTGTGCGGCAATACGGCTGCGATGCTTGGCGCGACGCGCTATCATCGTCACTTCGAAATAATCGGCGATCGATCGACCCACTATGGCCTTTTTGACTGCTCCGACGGGCAGCAGTCGACACATCGCTCGGGCGACAGTTGCTGCTAGTCCGATTCTGCCAGCCAGATCGGCCCCGTCTCTGCTCGCTCCATGCAACAGTCGAAACCGGCCAACGATCATATCGTAGTCAGAGCCCTGACTAATGGCCATCGCAGGTATGACAAAGACACGCATCGCAGTCATCATGGGGTTCGCCCTCCTATGTGCCGGCTGCGGAAACAACGCTCAATCTCAGGAGCAGGCCATTCCGCCTCTCCCCGACGAAAGACCAACGGACCTGGCCAGCCTCGGTGACGAGCTGACTCAGTCTCGTCAAACGGCGATTACCAGGGCCGTCGCAGAGGCTTCGCCGGCGGTCGTCAGTATCAACGTCATTGAGGTCCGCCGCGTCCAGGTGCGCGACCCGTTTGCCGATTGGTTTTCCGATCCGGTCTTCGAGCAGTTCTTCGGGCGACGCCGACAGAGACAGGTTGAGCAGCAGGTCAAGGGCCTCGGATCCGGATTCGTGATCTCGCC
>JAHHLP010000604.1 GCA_018679295.1 Rhodothermia bacterium | reverse complement strand
GTGGTGACGGCTCATATCAGGAGCACCCGTTTCGCGAAAATATCCTCGAGTTCTGGTGGGATGCCGAGGTGCTCGTCACTGAAGCCGTTCAGTTCGTCGATGGTGGCGTTCGAGAGCAGGCTCACCACCTCGTCGATCGCCGTACCGCCAATCGCGTAAGGAACGTATCCGAACAGCATGTCCGATCCATCGCATTGACAGAGTATCTGATACTCTTCCATCGAGGACGTCTGCTCGCCGGTCACGACGCATCGTCCAATCCACTCGTCAACGTCGAGCTTGCCATCCGAAAGGAGGGCTTCGCGGCGCTTCACGAGGTCAGTCCGCTCCGCGAAGAAGGCGTCTATCCGTTCTTTCGACTCTGAGGAGAGCGTTTCTGACAAAGCGTCTCTGCATTCAAGGCACAGGGCATACTCGAAGACCGTATCGCGCGCCTCAAATCCCTTGTAGGAGCGGAAAGCCTTCTCGACGATGTATTGCGTCCCGTCTTCCAGAAGATGCCTTCCGCAATCAATGCACTTCGCGAAAGGCTCTTGCGTGGCGTCCGAATAGAATACTCTTGGTACCGGGACGAACTCGTTGATGATATACAGGTCCGGCAGATCCATGAATCAATGTGGAGTCTCTGGCGCTTTCAACGTTTTAGATGGCGCGTGTTTCCGGAGAGCGTGGCCACAGCCAATCCTTCGTTCGGACAATATCCCTGGTCGCGCATGTGCGGCGCCGCCCCGATTCGATTACGGCACGAATCTACGATGCCGGCGGCTATTTGACAGTGTCATGCGCTACCAGAGTTGATAAGGTTTGGTCATGACCTACCCGTCGGATATCTCGAATCAGACGGCGGGGCATCAGGCTGGGTCAGAATCAGTCTCCTTGGGGAGTAGAGGGCGCGTCGATCCCGGCCTTGTGGCACAAATCGATGAGCCGTTGCCCGGCCATGTCAAGGTTCGGACCCAGCGCAATGAGGCCGCCCTTGTGCCCGCCCATGTTAACAACCGACGTGGCACCTGCCGGTACGTTGGCCATAACCCGCGCCAACTCGTTGGCCATCTCGGGTGTGCCGGCCTCGACATGGGATGGGGTGCGCGGAAGCATGTGGGCGGATGCCGTCCAGAGCTGCTCGTTGTGAACGTGGATGACGGCCGAAACGTCGGGGCGCGAGCGATACACGATCCCATGCGTGAGCGACTCCGAAGATGCGCGCACGGGTCCGCGACAGGCTACCCAGTTGCGCCCCACGCTGAAGTCCGTGACCACCGATAGATGCGCACGCGTCAACGATTTCATGGCGCCGGTTTGCGAACCGGTCACAACGAACTCACCGGGTTCGTTGGGGTGACGTACTGAGATGTTTCCGAAACCGATGCCGTCCTCATTCACGCCCATAAGCCCGACGGCGATGAGTTTTTGACGCCACGCAATAAGGCTACGGAGAACGGAGTCGTTGTCGGGTGGCGGTCCCTTCGTCCACCTGCACTCGAACTGTATGACTCCGCGTTCGATCAACGATTCTCAGACTCCGGGAAGAGGGATCGAAGGCCCGACTCCGTGGCCGGGCAGATTCCCCTTTCTGTGATGAAGGCGGTAACGAGATTTGCAGGTGTCACGTCGAAGGCGTAGTTGGCAGCGCTGCTCCCTGGCGGTGTAACGCGTACTGATGCGGTTCCTCCACCGCTCGCGCTTCCTGTGGTGTAGTGCACTTCGTCGGGATCCCGCTCCTCGATCGGTACGACTGACGGATCGCCAACCGACCAGTCGATGCTCGACGAAGGGAGCGCTACATAGAATGGAATGTCGTTGTCCGCTGCGGCAAGCGCCTTGAGGTACGTTCCGATCTTGTTTACCACGTGGCCTTGCCGGGTGGTCCGGTCGGTGCCTACCAGCACGAAGTCTATTTCGCCTCGCTGCATCAGATGACCCCCCGCGTTGTCGGTAATGACTGTGTGGGGTACTCCGTGGGCACCAAGCTCCCACGCGGTCAGACGTGCGCCTTGATTTCGCGGCCGCGTTTCGTCAACCCAAACGTGGAGCTTCAGCCCCCGATCGTGGCCGAGGTAAATCGGAGCCGTCGCAGTCCCGTAGTCGATGCAGGCGAGCCAGCCGGCATTGCAGTGCGTGAGGATGTTGAGCGGCCGGTTTGTTCTTGCTGCTGCGGCTTCGATGATCTGGAGGCCCATCTCGCCGATAAGCCGGCACCGATCGAGTTCGTCCTCGATGATTCGGTTTGCCGCGTTCCGGGCGGCATCGATCTTCGCTTCAAATCCATTTGCCTGCAGAACTGCATCCCGAACCTGGTCTGCTGCCCACGCAAGATTCACCGCCGTTGGACGCGCCTCCTTTAGGTAGCCAACGGCACGGATCACGCTCGCGTCTACGCCTTCTGGCGTCGTCGTGTCTGTCGTCGCCAGGTAGGCTCCGCATGCTGCCGCCGCGCCGATCAACGGTGCGCCCCTGACGTGCATCTCGCGGATAGCTGTGAAAACCGACTCGACCGTGTCAAGGTCCTCAACGACGAGAGCGTGAGGGAGGTGTCGCTGATCGATCACGCGGACTCCGGGATGCTCGCGAGCCCACCAGAGAGAGCGATATGGTTTGCCGTCGACTAGGATCTTAGTTCGCCTCGAAACACTTCATGACCGACCCGCACCAAAGGTCATGCACGCGATAGTCGGGAAGGGGCTTGTTCGATTCTTCCGGGGTCTCTTCCTGATGCCTCGTTACGTGCACGCATGGCTCTTCGTTCTGGCGTTCGTCAATATAGTACCCGCGTTGTGGTGGCTCGAGCACCCTGTAGCAGTCATTGTCATTGGCGTGTTTGTCATCAACCTTGTGCTGATGGTGCTGCTGACATGGCGATTTGGGTTCACCCGCATTCTTGGTCTCGGTCACTTCCCGTGGTATTTGCTCAATGCAGTTCTGCTGTACGGGCTCACTACCACGCCGCCTGGCTACATGCAGAACTGGATGTTGGCAGTCATCGCCGCCAACTCGGTATCGCTCGTGATTGATACGGTGGATGTGATTCGGTGGCTCGGGGGGGACAGGGAGGCGCTTGTCAAAGGGCTTGACTAGAAATACGCCGATCATTTGGCGTACCTTCAATATCGTGTTCCTGCGCGAGTACCCGCCCTCTTCCCATTGACCCACGCAACGCTTCCGTCTTGACGAAGTCCGATCCGCTTGCCGTACGATTGGCCGTTCCGGGAATAGTCATCCTGCTCCTGGTTGTAACTGCCTGCGATTCATCAATACGGCCGCCGGAGTCTACCGAGCCGGGTTTCATTATAGCGGACATTACATACGTGTCCGATTGGCCCCCGGCCAATCAGTTCGTAGACCTGCGTTTCGTAGCCATGCGTTTCGTGCCTCAGGACACCACGGACTTCCTGCAGCTCAATCGTCTGGAGTTCAGTGAGGGGCTCCAGTATGGGGTCACGTCCCAAACAGTTGTTCTGGAGGATGTCGTCCTCGGGACTTACCCGTTTGCCGTCGTCGCGAGACAGAGGACTTCGGACATACTTTCATGGGAGGCCATGGGCATCTATGAAGAGGGCGAAGGGATCTTCCGGGTCAACTCCGCGGAAACCTCTCGGGTCGCGATCACTGTGGACTTTGATAACTTGCCCGACTTTCCGTGAGATTGATCTTCGCCATATCGCGTCCCTTACTCGGCGTACTCGTGACCGTGGCTTTCGTGCTTGGCGCCGGATCCGGTGTAGCCAACGCGCAGACCGAAAAAGTCGTCGGGCAGGTTTCGGACGCTTCCGGCGTGGCGCTTCCCGGCGTGAACGTGTTCATAACCGGAACGACCCGAGGATCGACGTCTGCCGTCGATGGACGGTATGAGATCCTGCTTCCAGGCAGCGGCGAGTATGAGGTGGTGGCGTCGGCGGTTGGTTTCAGGAGAGTCACAGAGGTAGTCAATGTTGGGATCGGCGAGACTGTTCGAGCCGACTTTGTCCTCGAGGAGGTAGTCCTCGAAACAGGGGAGGTGGTCGTCACGGCATCGCGACGTGCCCAGCTGGCGACGACAGTACCAGCCAGCATCACGGTCTTATCGGCCCGCGAAATCGAGGCCCGGAACTCAATCCGACTGGACGACGCCCTGCGATATGTATCCGGCCTTCAAATGCAGGACAACCAGGTCAACCTGCGCGGCTCCAGTGGCTTCGCCTACAACACGGGCAGCCGCGTGCTGCTTCTTCTCGACGGTTCACAGATTCTGTCGCCGGACACCGACGGCGTCCCGCTCGACATCGTCCCTATGACTCAGGTCGAACAGATCGAAGTCCTGAAAGGCCCCGGATCCGCACTCTATGGAAGCGGCGCCCTTGGCGGAGTGATCAACGTCATAACCAAGAAGTATCCGAATCAGCCGCGTACGAGCATCCAGTCGTACGGCGGATTCTACGAGAAGGCTAAACACGGTGAGTGGCGTGCGGGATGGGACGGTGCCGACGACCTGCGTTGGTTCGCCGGCGTTCGATTTGATCACTCAAGAAGCTTTGGCTCTGGCGGAGGATGGGTCAGTCTGACGTACCGAAAAGACGTCGGATACATGAACTTCCAGCAGAACGAATACATCCAGGGCTATGGCAAGTTCGGCCTCCAGTTCAGCGATCGATTCCACGG
>JAHHLP010000434.1 GCA_018679295.1 Rhodothermia bacterium | reverse complement strand
GTACGGCACTGTGGACCGAGTCCCACTCGAGCGTTGTTGTGACTGACGGTCTATTCGACGTGAAGCTCGGATCAATCACGCCGTTTGCGTCTGACCTGTTCGCAGGCGATTCGCGGTTTCTCGGTGTGACGATTGAGGGCGAATCAGAGATGACCCCCCGGTTGCAGTTTACCTCAGCGCCTTTCTCGCTTCAGGCCGGCCGCTCCTACGATGTCGTTGACGGTTCAATAACAGCAGACAAGCTTGTCAACGGCGCTGTAACAGCAGACAAGCTTGCCGACGGAGCCGTAACGAACACTAAGATCGCACCGAATGCGGTTGGGACAGGAAAGATCGGCGACGGCGAGATTCAAAGCGCTGATTTGGCCGATGGTGCAGTTTCCGCCAACAAGCTGGACCCTATGGGAGCCGCGACGGGACAGGTGCTGAAATGGGATGGTATGGCATGGGTGCCCTCGGAGGACAGTGTGGGTGCCGGTGGCACAGGAGACATCACCGCGGTTACCGCTGAAATGGGTCTCGTAGGCGGGGGCACGGACGGAGACGTAGCGATTGGAATCGGCGACGGTGGCGTTACGGCGGCGAAACTTGCCACAGGCTCGGTCACGAGCGCCAAACTAGCGGCTAACTCCGTAACTGCTGGCGCCATTGCCGCAAACGCAGTCGGTTCCAGCGAGATCGCGACCGGTGGCGTAACCGCAGCCGATATCGCCACGGGGGCCGTGGGCTCCAGCCAAATCGCGACCAATGGGGTAACCGCCTCCGACATCGCCGCAGGGGCCGTGGGCTCCAGCGAGCTACAAGAGGGTGTGGTATTCGGCTCCACAACTGCGGGAGGGGCAGTCAGTGTCAACGCGGGCGAGCAGAGTTCTCGACAAATCGTTTCGAACGGTACCAGTGGATCTCGTAGAGTACCACTACACTATCTGTATGATTGGGACAACAACTTACAGGCAGGGATGTTTGTCTCTCCCGATGGATCGGGGAACGGTACGGGTACTGTATTCGCCGACACAAAGAACTTCATCGTTCCAGACCCTGAAGATCCTTCCCGGCTCATTCGTTACACGTCGCTTGAGGGCCCGGAGGCAGCCATGTACGTCCGCGGTCAGGGCAATCTCGTTGCGGGCACGGGTCGCGTTGAGTTCCCGGATCATTTCCGCGTGTTAGCGGAGCCCGCAACCATTACGGTTTCAGTAACGCCTCGATCGGCTGGTTCACTTGGGCTGGCGGCGGTCGACGTTTCGGGCGCAGGCTTCACGGTAGTAGAGCTGAACGGCGGATCGGGAAGTTATCCATTCGATTATGTCGCGTATTCTGTGCGGTCGGGCTACCTGAATTACGAAGTGTACCTGGAGAGGGCTCCTAATATCAACGCCGAGATCAGCACGTCGATGCCGGTACCGGTTGAAGTTGTCGAGATCGAGGCAGCTGAATAGCAAAGCACGATCTCTCACCGAATATCCAGGAATGGAACGGCAGTCAGAATGATATACTCTCTTTCAAGAAGTGTCGGCTTTTTGGTTTTTTTCGCTCCCCTTGCAGGCTTATCTCTGGATAGCGCCTCAGGCCAGTCGCAGTTAGATTCGTATGTAGTGCCCGCTGCGGGAGCTAGCGCCACCTCGGGCGAGTATACATTGGTCGTCTCTGCCGGTCAGAACGGACCCGTTGGCCAGATCGCCAGTGCCCCAAACTTCTCTCTATCGACCGGTTTTCTTGGCACCGTTGTCACCGTCGATACGCAGGCCCCCTCCATTGCCAACATCACCGCGCCGTCCACCGCTGTCGCAAACGAAGGCGTCCAGGTCGCCGCCGATGTAACTGATAATGACGTGGTCGCATCGGCGACGTTGTACTACCGGCAGGGCGGAGGGTCGTCGTTTTCGAGTGTCCCTATGACCGCTGCAGGAGACACGTACAGTGCACAAGTCCCGGCCGGCTCTGTTACATCGCGAGGGCTAGAATACTATGTAGAAGCAACGGACGGCACGGGCAATAATGTCCGAGTTCCGACCGGATTCAATGTGACGCGGGTCAACGTAGCAGGCGAGGGCGTATCTCGCGGGAGCGCCCAGCCTTTCGGGACGGCGGAGACAGCCTACCGGCTCATCTCCGTGCCACTGGATCTTGTTAGCCGAACCGCGTCCGCGGTGCTGGTCGACGACCTCGGCGAGTACGACGACACGCAGTGGCGGTTCTTCTCCTTGCGGGCCGATCAGTCGTATGCAGAGTTTCAAGGGGGGGCATCTCTCGCGGCTGGAATGGGATACTGGCTGATCGTACGCAGTAGCGGCAAGACGATCGACACGGGTGCGGGGACGAGTATTGCAACGAATCAGGTATTCGAAGTGCCGCTAAATGCGGGGTGGACGTTTATCGGAAATCCGTTCAACTTCAACATCCCGTTTTCTAATCTGACCTTAGAGAGCGGCGAATCGGCAGACATTCGAGCGTATTCCGGCGCTTGGTCCGCAGCCTCCGGATCATTACAGCCATTTGTCGGCTATGCTATTACCAACGAAACTCAATCACGGGATGTCCTCAGGATCGATCCCGTCCTCGTTGCCGCAAAGAATCAATCGGAGCCCGTGTCACCAGTTGACGCGGATTGGTTTGTTCGATTCGAGGTTAACGCCGGTGAGGCTCGTGACGACGATAATTACCTTGTCGCACACGCCTCTGCAGAAAGCGGATGGGATGTGATGGACCGCCCGGAGGCGCCCGTGATAGGTGACTACCTTTCTGCCCGCTTTGAGCACCCAGAGTGGAAGAAGCCTTTGACCGCCTATGCCGTAGATGCCAGGCCGGTACCGGAAAACGGCGAGATGTGGGAGCTGAGCGTTATTTCCAAGGTCGTGGGGTCCGTCAGAATCAACGCGACCGGCGTCGAGAGCATTCCCGATATGTACAGCGTGATACTTGTCGACGAGTTCTCCGGTTCTCATCAGGACTTGCGAGTCGAAGAGTCTTTCGAGTACACGAATCTCAAGAATTCTCGGGCTAGACGATTCCGGGTTCTCGTCGGGCGGGACCAGTTCCTGCAGGAAGCAATGGCGAAGATGAATGTGCTCCCCGAGAAATTCGAACTGGACCAAAACTACCCTAATCCTTTCAATCCGGAGACTGTGATTCGGTTTGGAGTGCCGGTGGACGCCGATGTCTCGCTGCATGTATATGACGTGTTAGGTCGGCGTATCAAGACCTTGTTGTCGGGCGAGGTGAAAGGTGCCGGATACCACTCGATTACGTGGAATGGGCGCGACGAATCCGGGCAGCAGGTTGCAAGCGGCACTTACCTATATCATTTGAAAGTCGGCAAGCAGGTCCTCACTCGGAAGATGCTGATCGTCAAGTAAGAATGCATTCCTTAGAGGGAATTGCGCTCCTACGGCAACATGGTCTACGCAGACTGCCCGGAAAGTCACTTGTCCAACGAATCGGGTGCCGAAAAGCTTGACCCCTACCGGCGGGCAGAACGGAGGCGCCTCACGTGAAAGTAGTCCGGGACATACAGGAGATCCGTCCCTGTTTCTTACTTCCCAAAGCCGTCAGCACACTCAGGTTTGGCGGGTTGGAAGTGATGATCCGACACGGACACGCAACCCCTTTGTGGAAGCCCTTGCGCTGCCGCCTCAAGAA
>JAHHLP010000599.1 GCA_018679295.1 Rhodothermia bacterium | reverse complement strand
CGGCCGTCGACCGAGCGAACGACGTTGATCCGGCCCGGCTCCTGACACCAGCAATGGTTGTCTACTCTGAAGGCGACTCGGTCATCGATGTGTCGAGGATTCGGCCGTGGTACGACCGCCTTGGTTCACCTGTGAAGGAGATCGTTCAGATGTCGGACGTGGGAGACCCGTCGAATCATATTCTGGCGGGTTACATCATGTCGCCGGAGACGACAGAGGGGTTGGCAAGGGATATCGTGAGCTTCTTGCGTGTGAGCGGCCTCGACTCGTCGGAGTAGCTTGCGCCATTTGAGGTCCTTCTCCGTCGCGATTCGTGACCTCGTCGCGAAGCGATACCGCACCTTGGGCAGCCAGATCATCCGCTCCACAGCTTTCACGAAGGTTCGCTTCGTCCGCGCTCATTTCACCACTGAGATAATTCCGTGACGCGACTTCGATCCCTGTGTGACGCGATACAGGTAGACTCCGGAAGGGAGTCCGTCGCGGTGGATTGTGAAGCTGTGTGTTCCGGCTGACATCTGGCTGCTCTCTCGATGCCATACCGTGCGGCCAAGGAGGTCGACCACTTCGATCATCACGAACCCGGGAAAGGCTAAGTCGATATCAATCGTGGCGGCGTCAGTAAACGGATTGGGATAGACCGATACCGACTCTATTGGAATCGGATCGGGTAATGCGGTCGAGGTCGTTGTGAAGGCGCACGAAGCTGTTAGTGCGAAGGGGGCATTGGGGGTGCCGTTTATCGCATTCGGAACGAACGTGAGGGACTCGTCAATGGGCACCACCAGGTCGTTAACGGCGTCATAGGCTGCGAAGGAAATATCTTCGCCACTGGTGTTCGAATACACTGTCAGAAAGAAGGCTTGGCCTGTCGGCGTATCCGTAGGCGGCGCCACTCCGCGCACCTCGGCGTCAACGAAGGCTGCCAGCAGATCGGCCGGGTCGCTGCTGACGACGCCGTCAAACCTGACCTGCGCCGTCACACTCATGTTGGATTCGAAGTCGGGCGGGTTGACGGCCCAGCCTGGTTGTCCTCGCGAGCAGCCTCCGAGGGTTGCAGTGGAAAGCACGAGTGGATCTGATACCGTGCCTACAATTCCGTTGGCCGCGAACGTGATCGTCTCCGCAAGATCGAAGACACGACCTTCGGCGTCGACGTATGCTCTGAACGAAATCTCTTCGCCGTTCAGATCGGAGTAGACCGTGAGGAAGAAGCGAAGACCGGTGCCGCCGTCCACCGCTTCGGCTACTCCGCGCACTTCGTCGCCAGCGAACGCTGCGACCAGATCATTCTCGTCTGTCGACTCAAATCCGTCGAGTACGAGTACGGCGGCGACGCTCATGTTGGACTCGAAGTCCGCTGGGTTCACCTGCCAGTCGGGTGCCTGAGCCGATGCGGTTATGGCGAAGCCGCCACAGATCAGCATCGTGAAGGCAGCGAGTGCACTCATGCGTAAAGACTGACTCGCCGAAAAGCAGGTCTGAACTGTAAGAGCACAACGATGCCTCCAAGACCTGGCAACAGGCATTCGCACCCCCTCCGGGCCCCGTGTCTGGCCGGTGAAGGGACACCGCGTCGGACGTGATTGGAGTCCTGTGCGCGTAGCTGCTCGCGCAGATCTTTCTTCGGTGATGGCGTGGCGTAGACTCATTCGTCCGGAGATAAGGCAACGAAAGGCCGAGGCTGCCGCTGCCGCCCCGGCCGCTCGTTACTTGAGTACGATCATCTTGTGAAGTGCCTGGAAGTCACCCGCCTGCATCCTGTAGAAATAGGTGCCGCTGGCGAGCAGGCTGGCGTCAAAGACGATCTCGTATCGTCCCGCCTTCTGGTTTCCATTTACGAGCCGCCGGACTTCGCGACCGAGCACATCGTAGAGCACGATCCGCACGTCGGATTGGGCAGGCACGTCGTATTTGATTGTGGTCGTCGGGTTGAATGGGTTCGGGTAGTTCTGCCGCAGGGCGAACTCCGTCGGCAGCTCTTCCTGGACGGCCAGCTTGCCCGAGGCGCGGTTGTCGAGCACGACCGGCTCGGCCGGCGATCCGAGGATCGCGTCGGACTCGAACGGCGTGGTTTGGTTCAGGTCGTAGAACTGCTCCGTGTCGTCGTCGAGAACGCGGAACGTGATCGTCTCACCCTCGAGTTCGTCCGAGTACACCATCAGGAAGACACGGTAGGCGTCGAGTGACTCGACGTACGTCGCCCGGGCCAGTCCCCGCGGCTCGTCGTCCACGAAAGCGCCGACGAAGACGGGTCGGTTGGCCGGCTGGTCGTCGATCTGCACTTCGGCGGTGACCGTCATGTTGAAGGCGCTGCGCTCGTAGTCGCGCGACAGCACGCGGAGCCCGCGTTGTTCGTCACGAGTATCGATCTGCGACGTCCGCTTGAATGACAGGTTAATCGTTCCGCCAGAGCTTTCGGTTTCCCTTATGGCTTCGTCGGTCCTATCGTTGACCGAGACGTTTTTGCCGAGTCGCGCAAGTGTCTCGTCCGAAACGGCAGGCCGGTTCGGGGCGACGCGCACCGTGGGTCCTGCCGGTACGTTGGGATACACGATCGTTCCGTCATTGGCCCTCTTAATCATGTAGCCGAGCCCGGGATCCATGGTCTGGAGTGACCCAATCCATCTCGATCCATCCCACTGCGCGAAGCCGTACTGGCTCTTCACCAGATCCGAGGTGTCCTTATTCGTCAGCGAGCCCAGTGCCTCGTCAAGCGACTGCGAACCCTGCGGGTGGTAGCCGATCCAGTTCCAGCCAGGCGTGACGTCGATGGGGGAGACGAGCGGATCGACCGGCGTCCCCATGACGACCAGCGAGTTCGGACCGCTCAGCTTGACCATGTAGCCCGTGCCGGGTTTCACGTCGTTCAGCGCGCCAACCCAACTGCGGGTCGCGCCGTCGAAGAGGCTGAACGCCGTCTGGCTCTTGAGCACATCGCTGTTGGCGGGGGCGAGGGTGGCAAGCACGTCGTCCGGGTCGGTCGAGGACGGAGTCCGGTTGATCGAGAACCATGTCCAGCCCTTCGCGAGGGCGACCGACTGCTGAGGCGCGTTGTTCATCGCGTCGATGGCGATCGGGCTGCTCGGGTTGCCCTGCGACGTGCCGTTGACGAATGGCAGGATCAAGTCCGTTGCCGGGTACAGGCGGCAGGCCGACGCGTCGAGTGCTCGGAACGTGACCGTCTCGCCTGCCGGCAGCGGGCTATAGATTGTCATCTGAACTATACCGGACGTGTTGGCCGTGCCCGTGCCACGCAGCTCGTCGCCTACGAAAGCGGCAAGCCGGTCGGCGGTGTCGCTCGACGGAATTCCCTCCATCGAGAGCTGGGCCGTCAGGTCCATGCTGTACGAGAAACGGCTGGGATCGAAACCCCATCCTGGCGACGGGCAGCTGACGTCGACGGTCAGGTTGAGTTGTGCGGGCAGGCCGTCGTTCTCCGCGAGGATGGTGGCCGTGTACTGTCCAATGGCCAGTGTGTCGCTCACCAGGAACGAGACCGCGGAGGCATCGGCCGGTGCGACAGTCCCCTTGGGTGGCGAAGCGGACAGCCATCCGGGCACGCCGTTCAGGGCGTACTCGACCAGCCGTACGCGG
>JAHHLP010000197.1 GCA_018679295.1 Rhodothermia bacterium | reverse complement strand
GGGTTGGGATAGATTTCGTTGAGACGAAACGAGCCAGGTAGTTGCGAACTTGGGTCGTCGGCCGAAGTAGGTGTTGGCGACGGCAGCGGCCCGCCGCTAGACAGCGCGATGTAGTCGAAGTCGACCTCGACCGCGGCCCCTGAAGGCCCGCTCACCTGAGCGATTCCGACGAAGATCTCGTCGACAGCCACCTCGAAGAACCCGTTGCCCCCACCCAGATCCAGGAAGTCGGAGATGGGTGCACTGACGAGCGTCCACTGGTCATTGAAGTCGGCGGCCTGTAATTCGACATCAAGCCGCCGCGAATCCTCTTGCCCGGACGTCCAGCCGTTCCCGTCCGTGTCTTCGCGAACCGTGAGTTCCAGCCGGTAGCTGTCGACGGTCGTGCCGGCGCTCTCGTGGTAGACGAGCACATTGAGCCACGGGTCTTCGGGCACCGCCAGCTGCATGTCGTTCGGGGTGTTCTTCCAAAAGCCCCCGTAGAACCCGCCGCCCGGTCCGGTCCAGCTCGTGCTGAAGTACGAGTCGCCCTCTCCCGGTCGGTCGGTCAGCACTTCGCCGCTGCCGCCCCCTATGAAGCTCCAGTCCGACGCGTCGCCGTCTTCGAAATCCTCGAAGACCTCGATGGGAAGGGGGCCGCCGCTGGTAAGGGCAATGTAGTCGAAGTCGACGGCGACCGTCGCACCACTGGCTCCGCTCACCTGTGCGATTCCGATAAAGATCTCGTCTACTGCCACCTCGAAGAAGCCGTTGCCGCCGCCCAGATCCAGGAAGTCGGAGATCGGAGCGCTGACGAGCGTCCACCGGTCGTTGAAGTCCTCCGTCCGAAAGACGACGTCGAGTCGCCTGGCGTCTTCCTGTCCGGATGTCCAGCCGTTTCCGTCGGTGTCTTCGCGGACGGTGATTTCGAGTCGATACTCGTCGACCGTCGTTCCAGCACTCTCGTGATAGACCCAGACGTTGAGCCAGGGATCGTCAGGCACCGGCACCTGCATGTCGTTCGGTGTGTTCTTCCAGAAACCGCCGTAGAACCCGCCGCTCGGGCCTGTCCAGTTTGTGCTGAAATAGCTGCCGCCCTGCGCCGGACGATCCGTCAAGACCTCGCCGGTGCCTCCGCCGATGAAGCTCCAGTCGGAGGCATCGCCATCTTCAAAATCCTCGAAGACGGCTGTTTCCGTTGTACCGCCTCCCTCTTCCTTCGTGAACGTCACGTTGTTGATCCGAAACCCGCCCGCTTCCATCGACAACCGCATCGTCTGCAGTCCAGTCTCAAGTACCACACCTTCGGTACGAACGCTGGCCCAATCGCCTCCGGTCGAGCCAACCTCTATCGTGCCCGTCTTGTCCGTCCCGTCGAACTCGATATGAAGGGCGCCATCCGGCACATCGGCCGCCACACGCACATCTACCGTGTACGTGCCGGACTCCGTGACGTCAACGAGGTACTCGACCCACTCTCCGGCTTCGATGGAGCCAATGGCATGGCTGAAGCCCGAGTCGAAGGCAAGCTCCAGATCGACTCCCTCCGCGGGACGATAGTCGTTTTCGCCGACCGCGCCATTATTTGTATCAGGATCGGAGTCGTTGTACGCAATTCCTTGTCCCCCGATGTCATAGTTCTCCGCGTTGACGACTCCCGGTATCATCGCCGGGTGCATCAGGTACGGAGCTTGTGCGCAGCTACCCACCTGCACGTCGACCGTGTCGGACACCGCTTGCCCGCCGAAATCGTCCATGGCAATCGCCCTCACCTCGTAACAGCCATCGGAGACGGCGGGAATCGTAATCGCGAAAGGAGCCTCCGAGTCTTCGCCGATTAGCGCATCTCCCTGAAAGAAGCGGACGCCCATGATCCTGCCGTCAGTGTCGGACGCATCGGCCTCAATCGTAACGTCACTGTTCGATGGGAGCATCGTACCGTCCGAAGGATTCGTTATCGATACGGTGGGCGGAAGATTGTCGGCCTGGAACACCTTCACATAGTCGATCACATAGTTGGCCGGGAAGACCGTCGTTGAGTCCGGCGAACCCGGCAAAGTCCCGCCAACGGCCAGATTCAACAGCAGATGGAAGTCCTGATCGAACGGAGCAGGGAAGGGGTCTCCCGTTGAAAACCAGTCTGTGATCGTGGCATACAGCGAGTCGTCCACGAACCATCGGATCACCCCTGGATTCCATTCGACCGCGAAAACATGGAAGTCGTCAGCGAAGGTGCCGCTGTCGAGGACAAAGCCGTTCGTCGTGAACACATTGCCCGGCGATGTCGCACCGTAGTGAATCGTGCCGAAAACGCTATCGGGCCGATGGCCTACATACTCCATCACATCGATCTCTCCGCTTGCCGCCCAGCCTCCATACACCTCCTCGGTGGACAGCAGCCAGAAGGCCGGCCAGAAGCCGCGTCCGAGTGGCATCCGTGCGCGCATCTCGAAGCGCCCGTAGGTCCAGTCGCCCTTTCCCTTCGTTCGAAGACGGGCCGACGTATAATCTGACCCCTCGAACGACTCTTCTTTGGCCGTGATCGTCAAGAAGCCGCCGGCAACCGACGCATTTTCCGCACGATAGTACTCGAGCTCTGCGTTACCCCAACCGCACAGCTCCGGACATCCGTCGCCGATCTCAAAGCTCCACTTGGTGGTGTCGACTTCGGTCCCTTCAAACTCGTCCGACCAGACTTCCTGCCAGGTCTGTGCTGCGATGGTTTGAGAACCGAGTGATGAAAAGATGGCATAAGTGAGAATGGCGGTGAGCCGCAGGATAGAGCGAGCGGGACTCGCTAATAGGTGCATTTGCATGGCCTAACGAATAGTTTGTGCTGACGTTAAGATACTGCTGCACCTGCGCGAGATCACGCCCCAGCTCAATTGTCATTCGAGTAGTCGAGACAGTAGCTTATTGGCAAGCGCCGGCCGTCGCACGCACCCTGCGACCGATTATCCGCTCAGGAGAGGGGCGGTGTAGCAGTGGCCGCCGCCTTCATGCCCGCGTGTCGAGCAATTCCCATGCTGATCACGATTGGCGGAATCATCAGATAGGTGACGCCGATATCCGCCATGTACTCCATCAGCGGCATTTGCATTGGCCCGGTAAGCATCAGCGGGAGGTCCACGAAAATACTGATGGCAAACCAGAGGCAGCCGACGATGACGGCCTCTCTCATCACATCTTGATTCACCTTCTTCAGATAAAGGTGCGCAAACGCCGTAGTCGCAAGAACAATGGCCACCGGCATGATG
>JAHHLP010000593.1 GCA_018679295.1 Rhodothermia bacterium | reverse complement strand
CATCAGTCCCTCCGAAGCCTGATGCCGGTGTCGTGGACCTTGAAGGCGCGATACTTCTTGTCGCGGACAATAATGTGTCGGCGGCCGATGCGAAACCCGTTCAGGTCGCCCCGCCTCAGTGCGTTGTAAATCGTCTCCGTCGAGCACCCGAATTTCTTCGCGGCCTCTGACGGTGTTGTGATGTTATCCTGAACTTTCATGACTCTTTGGAGTCTACAAAGTCGTTTGCTATTTTCCAAGTACCGTGAGCGATTCTACAAATACTATGGGAAGAAGAACCAAGAAGGTTCAAGAGTTCTGGATGGGGTTGAAGAACGGTCGCTCGCGGGATGATGTCATCCGTGAGGTCCAGCAAGACGTGCGACAGGCGTATGATGACGCTTCGCCGAGCGAGATTCGGGACGCGGACAAGAGGCTGGCAGAGAAAGAAGAGGAATGCAGGGCCTTGTTTCGATCACCCGAGGCACTGCACGCGGCGAGAGACAAGGCTGTCAACCGGGCAGAAGCGGCCAAAAAGACGGGCGATCCTGAAGAAATCAAAGAAGCAGAATTGGCCCTCAAGGAGATCTGTGACGAAGAATGGCGCGCCTATTCTAGGTTTCAGCTGACTGTTCTCGGCGCACAGCGGTACGCCCTGCCCACTGACCACGACATCATTCCCAAAGAACTTCCTGAACCAGTTTCGACGAAAGCTCGCACCGGGCCATCCAGAGGTCGTCACGTCAACGCCCTTGTCGCATGGGCTCTGCTTGAGCGCAAACGGGAGGACGAACGTTGGAACTTCGGTTGGCTGAATGTGGAAATGAAGCGATATACTGGTAACGACGATTCAACCAAACAACTCCGGAACGTCCTGAAGAAGGACTACGGATTGGCAACTCGCACCGTCGAAGAGTTCCACATTGCACTTCACAAATGGGTCGCCCGGAATTCGGAGCAGGAGCCCGGCTGGGAAAAGAAGGCGCGAGAGATTCTCAAGAGCAAGCGTCTGGAGTGGCCAGGTTAAGGGATCGGAAAGATCGGAAACTTCGGATGTATCCGATCCCTTGACACTGCGGTAGGTTCTGGTGTACGAGCACCTACACTCAGAACCAATGCGTGGAGCCAAGGAGGAAATCATATCGGTCAGGGTACCGTCTGAACTCGCCGACGCAGTTCGGCGAGAAGCCGAACGGGAAGATAGAAGTTTGTCCGGATGGGTGCGCCACCACATCAAGCGCCGAACCGCCGAGATCGGACCCCGGCGCGAACTGGAACGAGGGGGTGACTACGTCGAGTCACTCCCAGAGTCACGAGAGGTGTAGCCGTGGCTGTTACGCCTCAAGAGATACGCCAAATCGTACGGGAGGAAAACAGGGTACTTCTTGAACGCTATGCCGAGTTGCGGCAGCTAATGTCAGTAGCCGATGTGGCTAAGACCCTTGCCGTGTCAGTCCGTACGGTCGAAACCATAATCCGAAATGGCGAGTTGCGCCCGTTATGGGTTCGAGGCCAACGGCGCTTTCATCCGGACTCAATCGACGCCTACCTCCGGACACGGTCGGAGGCCAACTGACACAACCGACCACGAATACCCAAACCGGATGCGGACCGACCACCGCCACACCCCGTTTCAAAAAAGAGATGGATCGGACTACGCCAAGAACAACGGCAATACAAGACCAGCGCGATCTGACTGAAACGATCATGCGCCCGCAGCGGCTTCCGCCATCACACTCCCCCGAGCTGGCTCGCGAGGAACGACGGCGGCAATGGCACGATGTGTCGGAAGATTGTGCAGGATTCCGAGTGTACACCACCATGGTGAAGGTTGGCAGGTTCTTCACCGCCCTCGCCGATCCCTATAGCCCCGACTCAGCAGAGAAGTTGGGCAGCTTTGTCGTCAGCACCATTCTGGCCTGGTATCCCGGAATGAGTCGGCGAGTCGTTCGTGGCTTCCTTGAGGTCGCGCGGAGGTCCGGAGATGGAATTGTCTGACGCATTTACCAGGTTCTTCGGCCCACCGGCGCTTGCCCCGAGGAATGGAACGTACCATGCTTGGGCGGAACGAGGCGGCCCAATGGACGGGGTTGGCCTCGAGGACTTCTACTCGCTCGCCACTGAGAACAAGAGCATTTTCGCACCCTCAGGAGACCTCTGGCCAAACTCAAGTGTAAACGCACGAATCGGCCCCGTTCCGACTGGGCGCAAGACCAAGTCCGGAGCCGACGAGTACGAGTCGGCCTACAGCTACCTTGCTCAACACCGCTCAGTCGAACAACTCAGTTGGGTGCCGGGTGAGCCGCAGGTAATCGAGGATACGCTCTTCTCGAACGGAGGACGAATCTACAAGAAGGGCTGCCAGGTCTTTAACCTATATCGCCCACCCACCATCACGCTCGGAGATTCCAAGAAAGCGAAGCTTTGGCTCGATCTGGGAGAGCATCTATACGCCGACTGGTTCCCCTACATACTCGCCTGGCTCGCTCACAAGGTCCAACGGCCCGGCGTCAAGATCAATCACGCACTTGTGCTCGGTGGACCACCTGGGATCGGCAAAGACACACTGATTGAACCGCACCGGTACGCAGTCGGGGAGGCCAATTTCGAGGATGTGACTCCTTCGCAGCTGCGCGGCCGCTTCAACTCGTTCGTCAAGTCGGTCGTTCTCCGCGTGAGCGAGGCGCGCGACTTGGGAGACGTGGACCGATTAGGATTCTACGAGTACCTGAAGATTTACACAGCTGCACCGCCCGAGATGCTACGCTGTGACGAGAAAAACGTCCGCGAATACTACGTCCCGAACGTCACGGGTATCATCATGACCACCAACCATAAGACCGGCGGGATCTATCTGCCCGCGAACGACCGGCGCCACTTCGTCGCGTGGTCAGAAAGTGTGCCCAAAGACTTTGACGAATCGTACTGGCTGCACCTGTGGGACTGGTACAAGCGGGAGGGGTTCGAACATGTGGCAGCCTGCCTACACGAGTACAACCTGAGTGGCTTCGACCCGAAAGCGCCACCACCCAAAACACAAGCCTTTTGGGAGATTGTCGATTCCAACCGTGCTCCGGAGGACGCGGAGCTGGCCGACGCGCTCGACACGATCGCCTCCGAGGCCGGGCGCGATGAATTACCCGCCGTCGTCACGCTGACCATGCTCTCAAAAGCATCGACCTCGAGCGACTTTTCCGAGTGGCTCAAGGACAGACGCAACCGTCGACAGATTCCGCACCGCTTCGAAACGGCGGGCTACGTCCCGGTCCGAAACCGGGATGCCCAGGACGGCCTCTGGAAAGTCGATGGCAAACGTCAGGCCATCTACGCGAGAAAGACCGACTCGCTACGCAACCGGATCGAAAACGTACAAAAACTGTGCAGAGACGCTCTCAGTGTCCCGTTCTGATCAGTGCAATCAGTGAAGTCAGTGAATATCCATCTTCCAATACGCGCGCCCGCAGGCTTGATCTTCGACACCGAGCACAATCAAGCGTACACGAGGATTAGAAAATGGGAAACCACTGACTCCACTGACCTCACCGACTCCGTCCACAGGTCAGGGCCAAGGATTCGTTTGACTCAATTACTAGGAGGGCAAACCCATGTATACGCTTCTTCTTGAAGACCGCGCCGGGCAAATTGACCATCCCCCCATTCAGTGTGATACAGAGAAGGACGTTGTCGCGGAACTGGCAAAGTTCGCAGCCGAACGATGGGACGAATGCGCTCACGACGACATCGAACCACCTGACTCGGAGCAGGAGAGAGCCGACTTGTTCTTTGGAGTGAGCTCAGGCTACTACTATCGGATCATCGACTGGGTCGAGTCTCAAGTGTGGCGCACATACCACCCACACTAGAAATCGCGACTTAGCCCCGCGTTGGACAAGCTGAGACAACGCTACTCAAACAATAACCACACGAGACAATGAAGTTCATTAGCGACCCTATTGGGCACTATGATCCTGGTACCAAGACGCTCCGCAATCTTATGCCGAACGTGAATGGGCCCCGCCGGAGGTTCGGCGAGGACGATTTCTGTTGCCGCGGCTGCGGCCGCTCGGGCGTCGAGCTGTACAAGAACTATCGTCACGAAGGCTATGGTCAGGTTGGCTCCAGTTGGGAGTGCGCCTGGTGCCTTGGGATGGGAAGCGCATGGATCCTTGAGGTAGCCTCTCGCGTCAACGAAGACCAAGAACTACGGCGCTCGTTCAAGGCGGTACTCGGCGCCCTGGATGAGATCCAACTGTTGCTCAGATCGGAATATGGTGAAGAGGCTCGCCTCTCACCGGAAGTTCTTGCGAGAATGCTGAAAGGGGAGTGTGCACCAGGTGACACCGTGGCCCTGACGGGTTCGGACCAAGAGCGTTCGATCGCCTTCGCTGAGCTCGAACGTCGACGTCCTAGCTTGTTCTCAGACGTCTCTCACCGCCCTGCAGAGGGTGCTCCGAAATGGAATGAAGTCGTAGCCCTCCTGCATGACCCAATGGAAGAAGCGGAGCTTGAGCATGAGAAGACGCGCACGGCGCCATGGCCCACGGACCCCGGCGACTGAGACCGACGGATGCTGTTGTTCGCACCGGTCGCAAACATGCGTTGGTGGCGATGTCTGGAAGACCGAGTCCACAATCAGTTTGGATCTTCGACAACGCAAACCAGAAGCATTTGTGGAGAATCATGGACACCTACTACGAAAAACTGAAATCACTAGGCGATCATCAAGATCAGTATTGCGCGGAACTCGCACTGGCAAAGCTACTTGAGCTTCCGCCCAAAACGGTGACTGTTGAGCACGCAGACCTAGGACGTTGCCGTGTGGTCGTGATGCGCGACGATGCGGGGGCTTTCGAGGTACCGGATCTCGATCCGGCTCGACTATACGTATTTGCGATATGTGACCTGCCGCAAGGAACAGTACGCTTCCAAGGATTGCTGGAAGGGGCGCAAAT
>JAHHLP010000410.1 GCA_018679295.1 Rhodothermia bacterium | reverse complement strand
CGCTTGCACTTGGCACCGAAAGTCCGTAACAAGCACCTAAGCGTGCACCTCTTTTTCGAGCCTCCACGCCGGATCGCCCTGAAACGCCCAGGCTTACGGGATTATACTTTAGACCGTTCGCCTCGCTCGGCGCTTGCCGTTGAAACGCTCTGCGCACAGCTATCCGACACGGCTCCGCACACAATACAGTTTGGGAGGCCAGTAAGATGGCTAAGAAGATTCTGATGATCGTCGGCGACTTCGTGGAAGACTACGAAGTGATGGTACCGTTTCAAGCACTGCAGATGGTGGGCCACACGGTACATGCGGTATGCCCCGACAAGAAGGCCGGGGAATCCGTGAAGACCGCGGTGCATGACTTCGAAGGAGATCAAACGTACACCGAAAAGCCCGGTCACAACTTCGGGCTGAACGCTACGTTCGATGAGGTCAACGCCGATGCATACGACGCGTTGGTCCTGCCTGGTGGACGCGCACCGGAGTACCTGCGGCTGAACGACAAGGTGTTGGACATCGTCCGTCACTTCATGTCAAATGATAAGCCGGTAGCCGCCATTTGCCACGCGGCGCAGCTTCTGTCCGCGGCCGGCGTTCTGTCCGGACGCGAATGCTCCGCGTATCCGGCGTGTGCGCCCGAGGTTGAGGCTGCCGGAGGAACCTATGTTCCTAAAGATTGGCCGGAGGCTCACGTGGATGGTAACCTGGTGACCGGGCCGGCGTGGCCGGCTCATCCGGCGTGGCTGGCGGCGTTCTTGGAGGTGCTATCGGGCGAGAAGATCAAAGCCCGTGTGCCTGAGCTGACGAACGGCGGCAGCTGAGTTTGAATCAGTGCTGGCGTCGTGGTTGTGAACCCTGGTGTCGCGACCTGCGGCGTCGTACAAGGCGAGTAGACTGATTGAAGCCCAAGCCGGGATAGACGACAAGACGATCTCGATTCTGTTGGTGTAGCAGACCTCTATGGTCAGGGACCAAGCGCGCCGAACAGGATAACTGTACCCAATCCGAACACGCCTACGGCATACAGTTTCAGGTGACGGGTCACCCACGGAATCACCAGCTGACCAAAGCGATGATGCCAGCGCCACGGCATCACGAGCAGTGCGATCGCCGTAACCACCATCAGCCAGCCGAGTACCGCGAAGACCTGCGAGTACGACATGGAGGATGAGTGGACAACCAGCGCCACCCCAATCACAAGCCGCACCACTTGCTCTGTATAGTGAGCCCTCGCCGAGCTGGCGAATGATTCGATCAAACGCCGAGAGAGCTTCGGTTTGACGATCATGAGCACCGCAAAACCAGTCAGTGCGAGCCCGAAAGCGATGACGATTGCTTCGGAGATCAGACTCATATCGCTCGCGGACTCACGTGGTTTGTCGAATCTCGTCGAAGCTTACTTTAGAAGCAGCATTTTTCTCGTCTGCGAGAAAGTCGATGCCGTCATTCTATACAGGTACAAACCACTTGGAAGACCGGAGCCGTCAAAGACGACGGAGTGATGGCCCGCTTCCATTCGATCGTTCGTCAACTCGAGTACCATCTGGCCCAGCGCGTTGAACACCTCGAGCTTTAGGTGACTTGCCACGGGCAGCGCATACCGAATCATTGAGGCCGGATTGAACGGGTTCGGATAGTTCTGCGACAACGAAAAGTCGTCCGGAAGTTGTGCATCCTCGACCCCCACCTGCGTCGATCGCCTTACGTCGATGTAGTTCACGCTGAAGAGCCACCCGGTCTTATCGGATTCTGAGTCGGCCTCGAGCCGCATGATGTGTACGCCGGCCTCGAGCCGTACATTGTCTATGTTGATAGGCGTCCAGAACTGCCAGCCACCCGTACTCCGAACCGCGCGCCTTCCGCTCACATCTTCGCCGTCTATCAGCAGCGTGAGATTGCCAAAGCCTGGGACCGTAGCCACGTAGGGTGCGAAGTCGTACAATCCGGTCTCCGGGGCTTCGATCGTGTACTCGATCCATTCTCCGTCTGTTATCCAGTACACGTCAAACCCGCCGTCGTTGGCTCCCTCGAGATCCACTCCCTCGTTTGGACGATACGCCAAGCCGATATTATTGGCGTCGCTGTCGTGGTACGCCGTGCCTTCTCCACCGTTATCGTAATCTTCCGCTTCGATTCTTCCCGGAACTCGTGCCGGCGACCCGTTGAACGGTGTGCCGTTGCCCAGCACGCTGATCATAACGCTGTCTTTCGCCGTGAGAGCTGCCTCGTTAGTAACGGTCAGAAAAACCCAATGATCGCCGATGGTCTCGAAAGTAACTGTCGTGTCCGGTGCTGCACTCGTCCCTGCCGGTCCGAAGTCCCACTCAAATGTGAGCGAGCCCCCGCTCCGATCGAAACTGCGACCCCCCTCAAAATCGACCGTCAACGGCAGCTTGCCGGACGTCTTGTTCGCACGCAGGAGGACGACCGGGGCGTCAGGATTCTCTTCAGCCGTGCTGAATGATGCCAACTCTCGCGGCCCGACCATCATCGTAAAGCCGTCAGAGTACGTCACGAGTCGTTCCTGCGAGCCTGCGTTGTAGGCTACGTAGGTGACGTCGCCAGACGTTGTTCGAAAGACTGCGTAGGTGGCAATATCCGCGAAGACGGTCGTGTCGGGTCGGCCCATCTTCTTCAGATTGTATAGCCAGTGGAGCGTATGCGCTCGCGACTCGCCATCGAACGGCGTGTAGTTCTCGTCGGCGAAGTAGTAGGACAGTGCGCGGTTTGGGTCCGCCAACGCGAGGTATTCCCAGAGGACGTCCTTCCATATGTTCGGCTGGCCACTGCGTTCTGCGACGATCTCGTCGTAGTTGGCGATGACGTATTCGGGGTGGTGACCGAGGTACAGGGACCCCGCCGTGACCGGTAAGATGTTGATGCCGTGGATGAACTCGGGCTCAGCCCCGAACCAGGTCGCGTGCACTCCCTTCGCTCCCCACACCATTCCGATGGCGACGTGTGGATAACCTTCCGGAAAGACCTGGTCATCGACGTCGAACCAATACTGATGCACCGCCGATGACTCGGTCGCGTGCAGGAAGACGCCCAGATCACGGATTTCCGTCTGGTTCGTCGCCTCGCCCCAGAGAATCGCAGCGGTAGCGAAGTTCATCGACTCGGAGCTGGATTCCTGGTTGTTGCCATCGCCGAACGCCGCGTGACCGGCTGCCCACGAGTGACCGGCATACGCGTCATGCGATCGGAGGAACGGGAACCGTGTCTCGGACCGGTCCCAGTTGTTGGCATCCTTGATCAGCAGGTTAACCATCCCGCCCCAGTTCTCCTGCGACGCCCATGCGCTGTCGTAGCGCGCGACCGTGGCAGCACTCACGATGGCGTAGGCGGAGTGAAAGTGATGATCGTTGATCTCCCGGTCAGCCCCGAAGCCGGAGGGATATCCGGTGAGGACGTCCCACTCGTCGATGTAAGCATATTGTCCTGCGCCACCCACTGTGAACCACTCCTCCAGTCTCCTTTTGAGTTCAGACAGGAAATAGTCCCTCTCCGCGGTGGCGCCAAGCTGGTCCGCGATGTGAACAAGGTTTGCAAAACGCGCCATCGCCTTACCGTTCTCATAAGTGGGTCCGATCGGCAACGTTTCGGCGGCAACGCTCTGCACTTTGGAAAGCAGCTCCGATCTGTTGTAGTCGCCCCGGTCCGGAAGAGCAGGCAGTACACCCGAGAACATCAGGTTCGTCGTGAAGGAGCTGCCTTCGTACAATTTCATGACCCCGCGCGGAGACTGGTAGCTGTGACCCGTGAGAGGTGCGGAGGTGTTGAGCCACTGATGTCGATAGAGCGCGGTCAGCGTCTCGTTGGTGCTGTTCGCGGGGTCATCCATCCACGTCGTCTCGTACGAGTACGTAGTGGTGAGCTCGGCGGCGGCCTCATCATACTGCCAATCGACGATACTGTTGATTACGAAAGCGTACGCGTGTCTCTTGAAGAGATCGAGGGTCGAGGCGCTCGCATCTGGAAGAAGAGCAACGGACAGGAAGTCCTTGCCGTCGAGCGAGGACTGCAGTGTCGTGGTGCCGGACCAGGTCGAGCCGGTAGGCGCGAAGATGCCGTAGTGTTTTCCCGCTACCGTAATGCCGAGAACACCGTCTTGGTTGTGCCAGATGGTGGGGGCTTCCGACAACGTGACGATCGCGTTTCCACCAGAGATACGGAAGAAGACGTACGGAAGCCCGTGCCCGAAGGTCGCCTCCATCGATACGCTGCCGTCGTCCCAGAGCGCTGTTGCCGTCCAGTCGCCGTAGTGGTGCGCGGTGGTGCGAGACGTCGACAGGCCGCTCACACCGACCGTCAGTTGGTGCGCGAACGGATAGAGGTAGTCATTGGCTACAAAGACATGCTCGCTCGTGTAGCCGACCTGCAATCCGCTGCTGACAGCCTTCACGTTCAGCGGGTGCGCGTACAATACGCTCGAGTGCTGATCCCCAAAGAATGGGAAGATGAGGCTGCTCCAGAAATCGTTCGACTGGACCGGCAGCGAGAACGACGATGACACCTTCGGCGAGATGTTTTCGCCGGATGAGTTCTGCGGTCCGACAGCTCCCGACGGTAGCGACATGCTGTAGCTGCCGGCGCCGACGTTGACGGTCTGGCCGAGGGAACCCGAAGTGGGTATCGCTAACGTGATAGCGACGAGGTAGCAG
>JAHHLP010000022.1 GCA_018679295.1 Rhodothermia bacterium | reverse complement strand
TAATAGGGGTTCTCGGCGAGACGTGGTCCGGCTCTACGCCTGTGCTCCCTTTGCAGGAAGAGCACCTCCTCGAGTTCGCGGAATCGGCCGTGCAAGGCCAGCTCGGCCAGAAGTGCCCGGTCCGAGTCTGGGGTGTCTACGAAGAGTCGTGATCGACTAAGGGCACTCGAGCGCATTACGCCGAATATTGGTAGTGGGATTGGGTTGACCTGCTGTCCGATACAGCGTCGAAAGCGAAGGTCAACAGACGGGGAGTTGAGCTCGGGGCTTTCTCCCCAGGCGTCCCTAAGCCGGGAGCCGCTGTCGTCAATCGAGTATGCCCGTGTGTACGCGACTACCGCGGCTGAGTCCGATTCAAGCACCTCGACGCATTTTTCAATGTACTCAGGCAAGTGAACATCGTCGTGGGCCGCCCACTTGAAATACCGGCCCTTGGACAGCTCGAAAACGCGGTTGAAGTTTCGTGATGCGCCGACGTTGGTGTCGAACCTGGTGTAACGCACCCGTGAGTCCGATACAGCGAACTCCCGGCAAATCGATTCCGTATCATCCGACGACCCGTTGTCAGATATTATTAACTCGAGATCCTCGAAGGACTGGGAGAGAAGAGATTGAATGGCTTCGGCCAGAAAAAGCTCTCCGTTGAAGACCGGTAGCCCGACGCTTACAGCAGGGTTCGCCATTCAATATCTCGCAGCTTCCCGCACCGACTGCTCGATCAGTTCATAGATTATGACGCTGCTATTTCTCAGAGTGCACTTGCAGCTCGAATTCAAGTACTCCCGAAGCTCTGCGTAGTAATCGAACCACCAGAAAGCCGGCCAGACCACGACGAGATAACCAGCCCCTTCGCGGCGGAGCCTCTCAACACTATCGACGGCCGAGTCTCCTGCGACAGGGGAGCCGCATATTTCACCGCCCTCGTCCGTAATGTATCGACAGTCCCGTCGGCCCAATACTGCGGGATCGATCGACCAATCGTCGATCATTATGAACGTGCCACCTTCAGGTACGACCGTGGTGATACTCTGGATTGCGTTCGACTCCTGTTCCGCCCAATCCACGTTCAGATTCGGAAGCAGGTAGGACGTGAACTGGCTGCGTTCCAGGCTCATGTGCAGCAGTCGGTCTGCAAGCCAATTACGAAAATCGGGGTCTGCCGCCTCGGGGGTCCTCAGCAGGTATATTGAGGCGTCCAGCCGTTCTGAAATCATTGCGAGTGGTCCCGTTCCTGCCGTTGACGTTATGTGGTTCTGCTCAGAGTGGTGGCGGACACTGACAAGTTCCTTCGGCACGAAAACAAGATCGTATTTCTCGGCAAGACGAAAGTACAGGTTGAACTCGATCGCATGCTTCGAATGCGAGGTGTCGAACGATCCGACGTCGTCCAGAGCGGACTTCTTCATGACCGCGCTCGAAGTGTGTATTACCCAGTTGTCCCCGGCGGCGATTCGGAGAAGAAACTCTCGCCCCGATATCATACCGGCTTTCACGGATGGCGGTACGGGTTGCCTGTAGAGTAGATGTTGCTCGGCGTCGATGAAACGAACATGAGTAAACGAGAAGGCAGCGCTTGGCGACGACTCGAGGGCGTCGACGCATTCGGATACAAATTGAGGGTGCAGTTCGTCGTCGTCTTGTAGGATGCTAACGTAGGGCGTTTTTGACAGATCGACAGCCCGTTTCCAGTTGCCTACAATTCCAATGTTCGAGCCATTTCTGACGTACTCGATGCGATCGTCGCCGAAACCCCGTACTACCGTTTCGGTCTCGTCTGTTGAAGCGTTGTCGAGCACGAGAATTCGCAGGTTCTCGTAGTTCTGTTCCACGGCGCTGGCCAACGACTTCCTCAACAGACTCGCCCGGTTGTAGGTCGGGATTGCGATGGTCATCCCTGGCCCGGTACGCTCAGGTGTACTTCTGTCGCCGAGTACGCTCATATCGAAATGGACGGTTTGGCCCGCGCCTGCTTCAGGTAGAATTCGCGATAGAGTCCGGCTTGGGCGACTAGTTCTTTGTGGGTTCCCGACTCCAGTATGCGTCCGTGTTCCATCACCAGTATCTGGTTCGCCATTCGCACGGTCGACAGGCGATGGGCAATAACGAACGTGGTTCGATTCTTCATCAATTCGGTCAGTCCGGCGACCATGATTTCCTCTGTCCTTGAGTCGACGGATGATGTAGGTTCGTCCAGAATCAGGATGGGTGCGTTCTTGAGTAACGCCCGCGCAAACGAAATCCTCTGTTTCTCGCCACCCGACAGCGTGGCCCCACGTTCACCGACCAGTGTATCGTATCCATGCGGTAGGCGCGCGACGAACTCGTGGGCACCGCTTCTGAGGGCGGCCGCTTCGATCTCGCGCCGCGTGGCCGAAGGCCGTCCGTACGCTATGTTCTCGGCGATGGAGATGGGAAGCAAGAACGGTTCCTGGAGCACGACCGAAATCTGCAATCTGAGATAGTCTATCGGAACGGACCGGATATCCCTGCCGTCGACCATCACCCGGCCCGTCCATGGGTCGTACAGTCGAGGTATTAGCGAGAGCAGTGTGCTTTTTCCTGTTCCTGAAGGTCCCACCAGCGCGAGGGTTTGGCCCGGCGAGGCGTGAAGCGAGACGTGATTGACAACCGGGACCGCCTCGCGGTAGCCAAAAGTGACCCGTTGCATGACGACCTCGCCCGTGACGCGCATCGTTGAATCAACGCGCGCGGCGGTAGCGGGTGCGTCGGGAACACGATCCGTGGCGTCCATGATCTCCGACACCCGGCGAGCCATTCCTGTGGCCGAAGCGTAACCTGACGAGAGATAAGCTAGCGTTTGAAGTGGTGCGTAGACGGCCGCGAGGTACGAAAGCAACACGAGCAGCTCGCCGATCGTCAGGTGGTCGCTCAAAACGTAGAAGGAGCCCACCGCCATAACCGCGGCACTACCAAGGGCGGTTACTCCATCAACTCCCGTTTTGAAATGCAGCTGTGAGAGCACAGACCTCAGATACGCTCTTGCCGACTTACCGGAAGCGTCTCGGAATCGGTTGTCCTCCAGGGGCTCTCGACGATATGCCTGGACGATCGGAATGGTAGAGAGGGTCTGCTCGGCAATCGCCATGAGGTTACCCTCCGCCTCTTGCTGTTCATGACTCAGTCTCGCCATGGGTTCTGAGAAGACCTTGATCATCAACGTCAGCGGTACAGCCGTTGCGAGTGCAAGTAGCGCGAGAGTGGCGTTCAGTGACCACATTACGGCGAACATCGCCATAAGTGTAAGCAGCGATGTAAGCAGTGGCGTCGCAACGTTCAGTACCAGATCTCGAACCGCAGCGACGTCGATGGTGACCCGTCGAACGAGGTCTCCGGTGGCATTTGCTGAGTGGTACCGAGGCGAAAGGCGCAGAAGGTGGTCGAAAACGTCACCGCCCAGTTCGTAGATCATCTGATGGCCCATCGCGGTCTCGGCATACCGGGCAGCATAACGGACAAGGAAGCCGGCAACGTATATAATTACCGTAAAGCCGGACAACCATACGACTTGGCCCACAGCCGATTCAGCTCTGGGCAACAAGAGCACCCAGTTCCAGTCTTCGGGAAATGGCTCCGCGCCCAGAGTGTAATCGATAAGCAGTTTCATGGGCCACGGCTGAAGGACCGCAAAGACGGCGCCAAGCACGATGGTTGTGATCAGGACCACCATGGCGGGCAGGTGTGACCGAGTGTAGCCGAGATATTTTACCACCCATGAAGTCATGCTACACCAGCGGTAAGACTCCTTCGCTGCGATGTGTAAAGTTGGTAGTAGTGCCCTCCTGCGGCCACCAGTTCGTCATGAGAGCCTGTTTCTACAACACGACCTGCCTCCAGCACGACGATCCGGTCCACGTCCCGTATCGTAGACAGCCGGTGCGCGATAATGAGTGTTGTACGGTTCCTGGTAAGCTTGTTGAGCGCTTCGACGAAGAGATTCTCGGAGTTCGCGTCGAGTTCGGAGGTGGGCTCATCAAGAATCAGAATCGGAGCGTCCTGGAGCAGAGCTCGGGCGGTTGTGAGTCGCTGGCGCTCGCCTCCGGACAAGTCGGAACCTCGCTGCCCGACGACCGTGTCGTAACCGTGCTTCATGTGCTGGATGAATTCGTGAGCTCCCGATGCCTTGGCCGCGTTTTCGATTTCGTCCAGGGAGGCTCCCGGCTTGCCATACGCAATATTTTCGGCAACAGACAGCGGTATAAGAAAAGGCTCTTGGAGGGCGATCGAAATCTGTGCCCGAAGGTCGGCAAGGTGAAGTTGGCGCAGGTCGTGACCGTCGATCCGCACGGCGCCTTGCCACGGGTCAAACAAGCGCGGGACCAGACACGCGAGTGTACTTTTGCCCGCTCCGCTTTCGCCTACGAGTGCCACGGTTTCGCCCGGCTGAATTTCAAGGTTTAACTCCCGCAACACGGGCTGCCCCTTGTAGTATCCGAAGTCAACGGAGTCAAACTCGATTCGGCCCTTCACTCGATTCCGCAAGCGTATCGGGTTACGGACTTCCCGCACTTCGTTCTGCACCTCCAGAACCTCCATGACCCTGTCGCTATTTGCCTCGAGCGACTTTACCGTGGCATAGGTGCCAAGCAGGCCCCTAAACGCAGACTCAATTGATCGAAAGTACGCGACGAAAACTAGCAGGCTGCCTATCGTTAGCGCACCGCCTAGTACCCGAAATCCGCCCGCGCCTATGACCACCGCGGCCCCCGCACTCATTGCAAAGCCGTTCAGGAACCGGTAGGATTCTCTCGTCTTGACGTTTCGCAGCGCCTGAACCACGACATCTTTGCCAAGCCTCCGATATTGCTCAGTAGTTCTCGACTCTGTGCCGAATGACTGCACAAGGGGGACTGCACGCAGCGACTGGTGCACGAAACTCGTCAGGCGCGCATGTGCCTCGCGATCAATTGTTTGCCGGCGCTTGATGCGAGGCCCGAAGAACAGCACGTTTATCGTGACAGCCGGAGCTGCAACGAGTGTAAGCAGCGTCAGGCCCGGATCGAGCTGCCATGCAAGGACGCTTACGGAACCGAGCGTTAACATCCACGACCATGGAGAAATCAATAGGGCTCTGACCATCCCGTCCACACACCAGGCATCCCTCACCAGCCGACTGAGGAGGTCCCCTACTTTTCGGGTTCCGTGAAACCGAAGAGATAGTCGCTGCAGGTGGTGAAATAGATCGGCGGAAAGGTCATAGGCCATTCGCGGTCCTGCACTTGCCGCGGCCCAAGTGGTTCCTGTGTTCAGTAGTGCATTAAAGCCGAAGATGACGACGCTGGCCAGAGCGGCCGTCACAATAAGAACGCCCGGGCTGCTTTCGATCGACAGTCTTGCGAGGACGGACTCAAGAGCCGTGGGGATTTGGGCGTCGCCTAGCGCGTTGTCTATCAGAATTTTTAAGGGCCACGGCTGCAGTGCAACCGTGACAGCCATGAGCAGATTCAGGAACAGTATGAGCGCAAGAATAGGCCAATACGGCAAAGCGTATCTCAGGACCCGCAGGTTACGTTGCAGGTTGGTGGGTTGAGCGGCCTCTTGGAACTGCTGGGTGCCGGCAACCCAGTTGAACAAGGCCCGGGCACGTTGATGGAGAATCCATTTTCGATTTGCTCCCATAGGTTGTTGTGTGCTCCCGTCGCAAAACGGTCTTCACACCAGAGCCGACGGCGTTCCCCGCGGACCACTGGGTTTTATCAGTCGACTGGCACTGACATCTCAAATTCAGAGCTTACATCACCCACGCTGTCTCTCATTGTTGCCAACGCCGCGACGCAGTCTCGAAGGGCTAGGAGCGTTGCTGCTCCAAGCGCACAACCGAACAAAATCGTCGCCGAAGTAGAACTGAACACGATAGACAGAGAAAGTAAAAGCGCAGATGATGCCCCGACGATGATCGCTGAGCCGGTTGGATGCGGAACGACCTTGAAGTGAACGAGCTGCCTGCCATTACCATGTTCTTCCACCGCAGCCCGGACACGAACCATGCCGAACAAGCCACCCAGAGCGACGAGGTCGCACCTACTGTAAGGCCCGCACTTGTGCACAGGAATGCCTCTCGAATCTGCGGCCGTTTCTACGGCGGCAATCCATTGGTCGATGGGTCGCCAACGCTCGCTCCAAATCTTCTTGTGCTCAATCTGAGGCATCTGCCAATTCCAATCGAACCGTGGTCTCCACGGAGTCAGGCCTAGTCGTACTCGGCCCAAGAGGCGCGCAACCGGCTGGATCAGATGCAGATACATTGCTCGAAGTCGCACTCCTATGCTCGCTCTGCGTTCGGCAACTCTGAGACCTCGTGTGTTGACAAGTGCACGCGTCACGAGCGCACCAACCGAGGCACACAGCAGGGGGGCGGCCAGGAATAGTGGTTTCCACAGGATTCCGCAGGCTGTAAGCCCTGTCAACACAATGACAAGCAGATACCACTCGGGAGTTGTCTGTACCGACGCAAATATGCTTACGTCGCGCGACTCTTCTATTTGGAACGGATGGCTTCCCCATACGCCGTAGTAGACGCGGCTTCGCGTAAAAGGGCGGGGGAACGGAAGTCCTGCCGTATAGATTCGACCCGCCCATCGTGGATGGCCCAGCCTGTTGTACTTCCGCGGCCACTTGCGCTCCAGCAGCGCTTCGGCCTTACCGTAGTTGAATTGCTGTTTTAGAAACGCTCTTATGGACCCACGGCGCGAATGAAAAACTGCCGCCCCCGGATGAAAACCTATCTTGAGGTCAGCCTTCAGGAGTCTCCAACAAAGATCGACGTCGTCTCCGGCTATTCGGAACTGCGAATCGAAACCTCCAAGCTGCGACAGCGCGTCTCTTCGGATTGCCATATTGCATCCCGGGATGTGCTCGGCGACGTCGTCCGACAAAAGGACATGAATCGGGTTACCGGGACACGCATTTACTGCATGTTGAACGTCCGTTGAGTCCGGTGGCAAAAGGTTTGGTCCTCCAACCGCCGCAAAATTGCCGCTACCAAACGCTTCAGCGAGATATGAAAGCCAGTGGCAGTCCGGATACGCATCATCGTCCAAATAAGCGACAATTTCGCCGGTCGCAGCTTGCCAGCCCGTGTTGCGGGCAGAACTGAGTCCCATGTTTGCGGTTCGGATCAATCGTACATCAAAGCCCGTCACGATTTTAGCCGTTTCATCAGTCGAGCCGTCGTCGACGACGATCACCTCGAAATCGGGATAGTCGAGCCTTTGCACGGCATCAAGCGCGCGCGCTATCGTCCCGCCTCCGTTGTACGTGCAGATGACCACAGACATCTTTGGACGTGGTACCCGCTCCGAGACCGGTATCCTCTCAAATATGGCCGCCACCGATTCGAGAGACGGTTTAGAGTTTCCTCTTCGGTCCGTAAGACCGAAGTCCCAGTCATGGATCTCGGAACCTCCCCGAAACCACTCGTCAGTCCATGAAAACACGAACGCGCCAGCACCCCCACGTTCGAACGTGGTGCGGATTTGCCAGCCGAGCGACTCGGCCTGCCTCTCAAGGCCATTTCTCCTGCTGTCGAGTCCGATTTCCGCAAGAATGAGAGGCTTGTCGCCGGCAAGCGTTTGCAGTCGAGTCACGTAAGAGCGATACGAATGGGGCGATTCCAGGTAGACGTTGAAGCTGACGAAGTCTACAAATGTAAGGTGCGCCTGCAGATACTCTGTCGTCGGGTAGTTGACGTAAGTGACCAGACTCTCTGGACGCTCCATTTTGACAGCGTTATATGCCTCGTTCAGGAATCGGGCAATCCGCTTTGGTCCATACCAGCGAACGATTGAAGATGGAATCTCATTTCCTATTGCAAAGCCAACTACGGAGCTGCTCTGATCACACGTTCTGACTGCAAGGCGTAACCGCTGAAGGATGGCTCTCTCGCTCTTGTATGAGTCAAGAAACGCAATGTGTTGTTCCCACGGAAGCCCCACCAGCATCCGCAGCCCCACATTTTCTGCCGCAACGATCATTCGCTCCGGCGGCACCGTATAAGTGCGGATGGTGTTTATTCCACATTGTACCATCTTGGCAAAGTCGTCAGCTATTCGGGAGCAGCAGGGATACTCAGAGCCGTCCGCCGCCGGTCGAAACGGTCCGTAGGTCACGCCGCGCAACAGGAATTTGTCAGAGCCCTCTGAAAAGTACTTTCCAGAGACCCCGATCGTCGGGTAGGACTCTACGATTCGCGAAGATCCGGTGGGCGGTTTCTTCAGGGATTCGTCCGTAAGGCGCGACAAAGACAGGTCATCAACCGAGACTCGCTGGAAGATGTGTTTGGGCGCAGCAGATATAGTTGGCCGCGCGAGAACTCGCCGGCGAAGCTGGTCGTCAATCGGCATATTTTTTTGGCGTGCCCGCGCGAGCGTCCGATGAAACGCGGATTCGAATTTGTCAAATTCACGTCGGCTGATGGCCGTTGGAACCCGCTCTAAAACGTTAGCTGTAACCTCTCGCGGGTCAACCCGGTCACGCTCGACCAAAGGCGTGCGTCAGACAAGTAAGAACAATATTAGTTTTGTCCCTGCACTAACCCCGGCATTGCGGATCAGAGATCAAACGCATGATCGGTAAACGAGAGTTTCGGCGCAAGTTGTAGAGGAACAGTCTACCGGCCCCAAAAATGCATTGGCCCGCGAGGGCTTCACGATTTGTGGCCAAGTTCATCTAGAACGTCGGTGTCCGGTCCCATTGCGATCCTGGAAAGGAAATAGGGGTTTTGAATGGGCAACGTTATCAGCCCGCCGCCATAAAGGAAGCCGGCTCCGTAGCCGGCATTCGCTAACTGTGCACTGAAGCCTCTATGGTCCGAAGGTGTGTGGCCATATGGATATGCAATTGACTGGACCTCCTTGCCCAAGCGTTCGTCGATCTCTCGCTTCGAATCAGAAATCTCACGAGCCAGATTTTCAGGTTCGATTAGTGAAAGATTTGGGTGGGTAACGCAGTGAGATTCGACGCTGACGCCCTGAGATTCGAGATGCCGAAGCTCATCCCATGAGCATATCTGCTCCTCCGGCTCGACAAGACGGTCGAAAGCGTTATAGCCGCCTACAAACTGCGTCGGCACAAACATTACGGCGGGAATTGATCGGTCCGCAAGGATGGGCATGACGGTTGTCACGAACGACTTGTAACCGTCGTCAAATGTCAGAAGTACCGATTTTGGAGGAAGCGCCTGATTGTTAAGCAGTCCGTCCAGAAAGGTCGTCAGGCTCAGGAATGTCCAGCCAGCTAGATCCAGGTCGGTAATGCATTTTTCGAACTCGGCCGTCGGAATGTAATTCCACGTTGGATACTGACCCGCCGGCGGCTCACCAATCTTGTGAAAAGCTAAGATGGCGATTGATTGCGTAGATTTGGATATCACAGTTCTTGATCAGTGGGGTCCCTTTGTTGCGCGGCCTCAGAGGGTGAATTCTAACAACCGTTGCGTGATCGCGCGTGCGCCGAATCTCTCCTCGGCAAGGCGCCGGGCGAGCGTCGACTGCCGATCGTAATTGTTTTCAACTTCACTGACGCACGCGATCGCTTCGTCGATGGTACGAAACCTCAAGATTCCCTCGTGGTCCGGAAGTATCCGGCTCTTTCCGGTGTGCTGAACGATAGCCGGTTTTCCGCTGGCCAGATAACACAACGTTCGATCCGAGACCCATGCGTTCTGAAGGCGGACACACGAGGGCTTGACACAAGTGAACTCTCCGCGTGAGCGCTGAATGTAGTTCTGATAATCCCACGGCGTGGCAGAGACAGCATACGCGTCAACGATGGACCACCCGAGTTCAAGTAGTCGGCGTCGCTCGTCCTCCTCAGAGGGCGAAAGGCACAAGGCGAGCTCCAAGGGGGCGTTGACTCTGGTCGGCAATTCGAGATATGGGAGAAATCCCGATCTCTTGTCGTTGGAGTAATCCTCTCCATTGTGATGCACCCAATCCCCCATACTCCAATGCGACACGGTTGTATAGGCTCGTCCTTCCGGTGCTTGGGCGGCGGGCCAATAGTCAATCGCCACGCACGGGGGCGTGTATCTCCATGGTATTCCGCAATCGGGAAACGTGGCCTCTGGTGTCCCTACCGTTTCACCAGTCGTGAAGTAATGACTATGGCGGGGAAGGTTGATACGCCCATCATAGAGCCACATCTGGAGCAAGCCCGGGTCTATGTCTACCAAAGCTGATCGTCGGTACGATGAGACGACGCGGCTTGGAAGCCCGTAGTTGAGGTTCAGTAGCATATCTGAAGTGCCTGCTCGCTCCGGATTCCAGACACGCTGCTTCAGCCCCGGGGGTTTGGTTTGCTGCGGATCCAGGTACAGCAGCAGGCCATCAGCCAGGTCATACTTTGCTAGCCGGACTTCGAGCTCGTCGGCATACTCGATAAGTCGGTCACCTGTTGTTCTTGCATCGACGTACTCCAGCCAACGCACGTGGCATCCGTTGGCCTTCAACCCAAGAGCCCAATTCAGGAATACCCAGAAATGCCCCCCGCCCACGGGATAGTGTATGGTTGAGGCTGAGATGGTTACGGTCGTTGTCATTCTTCCGACACGACTGTGCCCCATGATCCGGAAGTCGCTTCGCCCCCCACGTGCTCAATAAGGCGACTATTGGTCCTAAGCGTGCTCGCGATCTCCTCTGCAATTAGCCGGTAACCGGCACCATCGGTGTGCCATCCGTCAGCCTGCATGTAGATCTTGCCGAACGATTCAATCGGGAGGTAGCCGCGTCCCCCATCCCTTCCAACGCGTACTGATCTCAGTTCTGGCACGTCCACGTTTTCCCAATGCCCCTCCTGCCCGCTATTCGTGTAGACATAATAAATCCTTCGTCCCTCATCAAAGGTGCGGCTGAGTGACCACACGCGGTCGCCGGCCACTTGGTCGCCATGAGTTCCGTCGTCGTACATGCGGACGACATTCGGAGTCGCACTACCGAGACTGCTATCAGATCCCGAGATGTAAAGGGCGTCAGCAACGTCGTACTCTCCGGCAAATGCTCTGAATACTATGGCGACCTTGTCGTCTGGAGATTCTGGTGGTTGTGCAGGCACCAGGCCGAGGTCCCGTTCAAGTTTCAGCTCAATGCGTTTTTTCGCGCGATCCACCAGCCGCTTGCTGTTAACCAGAGGGACCTCCAAATCGTTAGCGACCGCGCGCAGGCTATCCAGGTAAGGCGTTTGCCACAGCTGGTTGTACATCAGAAGCGCATCGGCATTCATATCGCGGACAATGTGGATCATTTCGCGAAAATTTTCAGCATAGTCCGGTGGAGAAACTCGGGTGTAGGGTTCAAGCGCAGAGTAGTCCGCTGTCTCGGCACCCTCGCGACCGATCCACGCTTCGCCCGGCGTGCCTGCCGAGGTCGATATCCGGATCATGTATTCTCCCAAAGAGAACGGTTCATGGTTAATCAGTTTCGCAACGTACTCGAGTAGCCGGTAAAGCTCTACGTGGCGCGCGTACTTCTTCCACGACACACGCTGTGCCTTCCTGGCATTGTGAGAATCGAAGTCGCGATCCCGGTAGCCAGCCACCGCAGCATCATTCATACCAAAGCCGATCGTGACTATGTCCGGATCGAGACTGCTGACCAGGTTCTTAAGAAGTCTCTTTCCTTGAAAAGACGAATAAGCCATTACGCCGAGGTTGAGCACTTCAAACGTGGCATGGGGAAAATCCCGGTGTAGCGTCTCCTCCAGAAGGTGAGGGAACGCGTCTTCTTGATCGACATTCGCTCCGAAGGTCCACGAATCTCCGACACAGACAATTCGAAGTGTCCCCGGTGTCTTTTCCAGATCGAACTCATCTCCGCGATATCCGAGGGAGTTGATTGTTACCTCCCACTTCGGGTTGTCTGCCAGCTCGGGCGGTACTCTGGGAACGAACCTGCGCACCAGCTGCGATCTGTCCTCTTCTTTGACGACAGGGCTGTACACGTCGAGATAGGTTTGTCTTGCGCCGCGCCGGTTCCGCCAGACAAGGTCCGGGTCTGGCTCCAGAATCCTAACCCCATCAGCCCATGGAGGAACGGGGCCGAAGTCCTGTGCTGCGTTGTACGGAAGCACCACGTACTCAACGAGGCTGTTTCGAATCAGGTAACTCGTCCTGATTCCAACCTCCACGAGTGCAAGCATAAAAACAGCCGCCGCGACCGTTTTGATGAATTCGATTACTGCGCCTCGTAGTTTCATTGTGATTTGCCAGATTGACCGTTACCTAGGCTCGCGAGGATTGACGGTCAAGCGGCCGCCACTCGGCAAAGCGATTTGTGTGGAGAGAGATCTACAGGTCCTACGAGAAGACCGCTTGCGATTCAACATACGATACTACTCGCATGTCATTTCCCTCAAGCCTCCGGCCGTCGGCCAAAGAAGTTCTAAGATGCTATTCCCAAGGTCGAGGCACCTTCTTTTTTGTATGGATCAACAAGACCGGAGGCGCGAGCGTTGCCGAATCTCTGGGCATTCGATTCGATGCCAAAGGATCTTGGTACAATCACTATACAGCCGACGAACTCCGAGAAGCTGTTGGGGCGCAGCTATTTGATAACGCATTTACATTTTGTTTTGTGCGCAATCCCTGGGACAGGGTTGTTTCTCAATTTTCATTCAGGGTCGCTACCGGGCAGAACGGTCTCACAAGTGAATCCGACTTCAACGACTGGATCATTGCTGCGTACCAAGATCGTGATGCCGCCTTTCGAGATTGGCCACGGATGTTTATTCCCCAGAGTGACTGGATCATTGACTCCGAGGGTGACCTTCAGGTCGACTTTGTGGGACGCTTTGAAACCCTGCAAAAAGATTTTGAGATTGTGACAAGTAGGATCGGGCTTCCATCGAGGCAGCTTCAGAAGCTTAATCAGTCCGAGCGGCGAAGAGCGTACTGGCACTACTATTCGACCGAGGGAAGAAGAATCATCGAGACCGCTTTCTGGAAAGACATTGACGCGTTTGGGTATCGTTTCGGGCCTTGAGCGGCTTCGGCTCGGCAGGGTCATTTTCGTTTCTCTCTTTCGCAAGAGCCGACGAGGATTAGTCGTTCGAACGACGATATCTTCGTTTTTTCACGAACCTCAACATGAATGCTACAGTCGAAAGTTCTTGTGAGCCGACTGGCGCGACACTCGATCTCCACAATGACTATTTGAGGTTAACTTGATGAAGCAGTTCTGTTTCGCCCTTCTTGCGATGATTCTGGTATCTGCTTCGTCTGCTCAAACGGCGCCTGGAGGCTCGGCACTTGGTCGCGATCAGATCGGGTTCGGGTCTGCTGCCGCCATTGCCGGCGACCAAATTCTTATCTCGGAGCCCGCAAACGATTACACGTCGGGCTTCGTTTATGTCTACGAGCGGGAAGGAGATGAGTGGAAGCAGGTGACCCGCCTCGGAGCTCCGGACGGCGAGTGGTCCGACAACTTCGGAGTGGCTCTGGATGTCGACGGGGGCACGCTGGCGGTGGGTGCAACGAGTCAACGCGATGGACAGGGAGCGATCTACATTTTCGAGCGAGATGCGCAGGCAGAGTGGAAGTACTCGACGACGCTGTTCGCGGGCGCGCAGTCGCTAAAGCTGGGTCGCAGCATCGATCTAAGCGGTGACTTGCTTCTGGCCGGCTCTGCCGGAGACGCGCGAGGGCCCGGCGCGGCATATGTGTTTAGCCGCGGTATGGACGGAGCGTGGGCGAAGAGCGCCGTGCTGGTTGCCGACTCTGCCAAGCAGTGGACCGGCTATGCATCCAGAGTATCGTGGGTTGGAGATCGGGCCGTAGTGGCGGCACCGCAACAGGAGAGCGGGCTCGCCTATGTGTTCAAGTATGACGAGGAGACCGACTCGTGGGTAGAGGAAGATGGTGTGTATGCCGCGGACGGGGAGTCTGGCGACGCGTTTGGCACGTCGATGGCGTCGCGTGGAAACTTCCTGTTGGTCGGCGCCGCTGGAGCGGATCGCCGTACGGGCCGCGTGTATTTGTTTGAGATGAACCCATCGACCGGTTCCTGGACGCAGGTCTCGAGGCTGATTCCCTTTGACAGTCCGACGCGGGCCTCGTTCGGGTCGGCTGTCGGTTTCCGCAGAGGCGAACTCTGGGTGGGTGCCCCTCTGTCGGCTCTATATCGAGGCTCGATCTACATGTATGAGCATGACGGAGAGCAGTTTACCTCCGCGCGGAAGCTACTCATGCCGGACGCGGATCGCGGGGACCTGTTTGGCGGCTCGTTTGCAGTCGCCGAGGATCTCGCCGTCGTTGGAATCCGTGGCGCGGACTTTGGCTTCGGCAACGCTGCTGT
>JAHHLP010000215.1 GCA_018679295.1 Rhodothermia bacterium | reverse complement strand
TTCCTGGACAAGCACGACCTTAGCAAATCGGGTTACTTCTAGGTCACATGGGCTACCTTTATTGCTCTTCGCCCCTCTTGACCACTTTCGAGACCAGGCGCAAGGTTGCAAAAATGAGATTCTGTTTTCCGACGACCACGGCGTTACTACTCGTGTGCGCGACGATACCCAATTCTCTGTTGGGCCAAACTGCCGGCCCCGACTCGTTGCTGACGCTCGACCGCTTATTCGACTCAGAAGACTTCGCGGCGGAGACCTATGGCCCCATCCGATGGCTGGCGAGTGGCGGGTACACGACGCTCGAGTCCTCCGAATCCGTGCCCGGAACACAAGATATCGTTCGGCACGATCCGGCAACGGGAAGCCAGGAAGTGCTCGTGCCGGCCGAATCACTCGTGCCACCGGGGCAGACAAATGCGCTTGAGATTGAGGACTACCATTGGTCAGCCGACCACTCACGTCTTCTTGTATTCACCAACACGAAACGCGTCTGGAGACGCAACACGCGCGGCGACTACTGGGTGCTTGATTTAAAATCTGGAAGGCTTGCCCAGCTCGGTCGCTTCGCTGATCCGTCACGCCTGATGTTTGCGAAGTTCTCTCCTGACGGCGGACGGGTTGCGTACGTGTACCGCAACAATATCTACGTGGAAAGTCTGAGCGATGGCGAGGTCACGCAGCTGACCCACGATGGGACGACGACCGTTATCAACGGCACGTTTGATTGGGCCTACGAAGAGGAATTCCACATACGCGACGGATTTCGGTGGAGCCCCGATGGAGCGTCAATCGCTTACTGGCAACTCGATGCCAGTGGCATCCGCGACTTCTTGCTCATCAACAACACGGACTCGCTCTACTCATTTGTGATTCCCATTCAGTACCCGAAAGCCGGCACCATCAATTCCTATTGTCGAGCCGGAATCGTGCCTTCCACTGGAGGCGAAACGCTTTGGTTTGTGCTGTCGGATGATCCGCGAAACAACTACATCCCGCGCATGAAATGGGCGCAGGACTCTCGCGAGATTATCATGATGCATATGAACCGCCTGCAGAACGAACTGGAATTGATCGCCGGCGACGCCGAAACCGGGAGCAGACGAACGATAGTGGTGGAACGTGACAGCGCATGGGTCGACCTGCGCGTGGATAAACACTATTGGCACGGGGAAGGTGGTGACTTTGTCTGGGTGACGCAGAAGGACGGCTGGCGACACGTCTATCTTGTTTCAGGATCAGGTCAGGAAGAGACCCTTGTTACGCCGGGAGAATTCGATATCGTTAGCGTTGAGCACGTCGATGTCGAAGGGGGCTGGCTCTACTTCATCGCATCTCCCGAAGACCCGACAACAAGATATCTTTACCGCGCCCGCCTTGACGGTTCGGGCGAGATGGAGCGGCTAACCCCGAACGACCAGCCGGGCGATCACGAGTATGAGATCTCCCCGGACGCCCGATGGGCGATTCATACCTACTCGAGTTTCGAAAACCCGCCCGTGATCGATCTGGTTCGGTTGCCGGACCACTCGAGGGTGCGGGTGCTGGAGGGTAACGATCGGCTACGAGAGAACGTCGAGGCTTTACGGCGAGGCGAACACGAGTTCTTTCGCGTTGCGCTCGGTGATACGCTCGAACTTGATGGATGGGTGATCAAGCCTTCGCATTTTGATTCCTCCGCGAAGTACCCCGTACTGTTCTACGTTTACGGGGAGCCGGCAGGCCAGACAACGCGCGACCGGTGGGGAGGGACACGGTACCTGTGGCACGCGTTGCTTGCTGAGCAGGGATATCTGGTGATGAGTGTTGACAACCGCGGCACCCGCTCGCCGCGAGGGCGCGCGTGGCGCAAGATGATTTACGGTTTCGTCGGTGTGCATGCGTCACTGGATCAGGCTGCAGCACTACGCCAAATACGGGAATGGCAATTTGTTGACAGCAGTCGCATTGGGGTGTGGGGTTGGAGCGGCGGCGGATCCATGACGCTCAATATGATGTTTCGATATCCGGATCTCTACCATACCGGGATGTCCGTCGCGCCCGTTCCCGACCAGCGTTTCTATGACACCATCTACCAGGAGCGGTACATGGGTCTGCCCCAAGAAAACGTTACTGGCTAC
>JAHHLP010000590.1 GCA_018679295.1 Rhodothermia bacterium | reverse complement strand
CTTTGCGTGGGAGGAGATGGTTTCCGAAGCGCGTCGTGAATTCAACGACACCGGCGAAGTGCGCGCCTGGAGCAACTCGCGCGAATGGGCCAGCAGTGTGAACAACGCCCGGGCCCACGTCACCATTACGAAACGAACCGGCAAGTCCCGCCTGCAAGTTTTCTGGAGCAATCCGGCATTGGCGGCCGCGGCGTGGGTGCCCGCACTGGTCGTGTCGCTGATGTCGCTTCCAATCGTATTCGAGGAGCTCGCTCTTACGGGTGGGTTTGCAGCCTTCGTCGTACTGTCTGTCGTGATCATGGCGTATTCAGCGGCTCGTCAGGTTACGAGCCTGATTGCCCGGCAGCAGCAGAAGAAGATGGACCGGCTCCTCGCTCGTCTCGACCAGATCGCGCGGCTGAGGGCGGCTCCCGGGCTTGAAGCGCCGGCGACGCTGGACGCGGCGCTCCGGGGTGACGATGCAACCCCGGTAAGAACAACCGAAGAATCGCAGCCCGATTTTGACGAGTGGGGGCCTTCCGGCGAGTCAGATCAGGACCGGAAGCGGAAACGAACACGCTGACCCTTTCGGCCTTACGACTCACTTCGTACCAAATGGCCTTCCGGAATTGATTGACAAAACGAAAGTCGCCAGCCCCCCTCGCTCTCGACTGCGAGTCGTCGTCAATGTGTTGCACGTACTTTGGGCACTCCCCTGCCTGGCGGGTACCGTTTTCCTCGCGTTCGCGGACGGACACCCGCCCGGATTAATCTTCGTCCCCGTCGCACTCGCCGTTTGGCTGCTTGGTCACGGCGTGCTCTGGATCACGCGGTCTCTGGGCGAACGCGCTCAGTTCGGCCGCGAAACGAGCCTAAGATGGCCCGTGAGCATAGTCGCAGCCGTCGCAGGAACGGGAGTTGCGAGCTTCCTCGGCATTCTCGCGATGGCATGGCCTCTGTTGGGCGGAGCGGGCTTGACATCGAGTCAGATACCATACATTGCCGGAGGCTGGGTGGTCCATGCTACCGCTTTCGCTGGCCTGCTTACCGGAAAGCCCTGGGGACGGTGGCTAGCCGGAATCCTGGCAGCTGGATGGGGAGGCGTCGTGGCCGCACAGATCGTGGACCACCTCGCACATGCACGAACCGTGGAACCTATGGAGATGGTGGCGGCAGTCAGCATGACGACTCTATTGTTCCTGATCGGAGGTAGACTGATCTTCGGAGCGCGACCTCGAGAATTCACCAGAGGTGGAGAGACCAGTCAGACGGTGTCAGATCCGCAAACGTAACCACTCTCGTTGGCTTTCGTCAAAGACTATTGTTCCGTGAAGACATCCTTTATAGGTTAAGGGAGCGCGCCGTTCGCTTCGGACCGAATCTCCACAATCATGTCGCAATCTATGAAGAGCATTCCGCCGAATCTCGAGGACATCAAGCAGTGGGTCTCCGCGATTCTCGCCGAGGTAAACATCGGATTGCTAATCTATCATTTGGAGGACATAACCGATTTTCAAAGCTTGAGGCTCTTGTACACGAACAAGGCGGCGTCGGAGTTTACGGGAGCTGACCTGAGTGCACTCGAGGGGAAGCGGATTCTGGATGCGTTTCCCGGACTCGCGGAGGGCGAGCTTCCAGAGGCATATGCCGACGTGGTTCGGAATAAGCGATCGATTGAGCTGGGAACAACCGAATACGGTGGAGATGATCGGGTGGAGCCGGGCTTCTACTCGGTGAAGGCATTCCCGATGCCCAGCCAGTGTGTTGGTATCATCTTCGAAAACATCACTGTCCGGAAAAAGGTCGAGGAACTGGTCAAGAAAGAACGCGAAAGAACCAAGTAGCTGGTCAGGACGACGGAGGAGATCACGTTCGCGTTGACACCTTGAGTTGAGCCAGCCATTTGAGCTGAGCCCCATCCCGCTCACGGCACCCGCACGATTGCCTATGGATCGCCGCAAGTTCTCACGCGAGGAGGCAGAGCAAATATTTGCTGGAGCCGCCAGGCGACAGCAAGAAGCTCGCCACCATGACGAAACGTTTCTGACTCTGGATGAGCTTGAGGCAGCTGCCAAGGATGCCGGTATCGACGAAGAGCACGTTCGCGCGGCGGCCGCCGACATCCTGCGCCCATCCCATGCACCGCACGTTAGAAGTTTTCTGGGCGTTCCAGTCGAGGTGAGAGAGTCCAAACTGATTACGGTGCCGCCAGCAGCCGTGGATTGGGGTGCAGTCGTAACAGGACTGCGTTCGGTGTTCGGCAAACAGGGCGTGGCCACGGACCTCGGCTCCGTTCGGGAATGGACGAGCGACGCTGCCGAGGGAAACATGCCGACCCGCGTGGTCATCGAACCCGAGGGCGGCGGCACGCGCGTTACGGTCGAAAGGAAGATGTGGCCGAGCGTCGTGGGTGTTCTGTCGGGTGCTGCGACCACGTTGTCGGTCGGGCTGATCATCGCAGGCCTTTGGCTCGCCGGCTCGGGAGGAAATCCTATGTGGGTGCCGGCACTCGTCGTGACCGCCTTTTCCGTCATCTTCGGCGCGGTCGGGCACCGTCTAATCAACCGGGAAGGGAAGAGAACGATCGCTCGCTTTCGTGACGCCATGGCCGCGATTGAGGCATCCGCCGACGACACCTTAGAAGTCCGCGGAGCCGGTTCCGTCGAGGAGCATACTCCGGGAGGTCAAATACCGCTGCCCAATGCGGACGAGTATGCAGCTCGAGAAGAAAACAATCGCACTCGAACGGATCACGGCTCCCGCCGACGCGGAACAGGCGAACGATAGCCCGGAACGCGGACGGGCGCTGCGTTATCACGAGACATGCGATAGGTTAGCGTCACAATAGATATATTTTTACGCTACCGGACCTACGAATGGCTGCCCCGTGAGACCCATACCCTTCAATCTTCCCGACGTCGGATTTCGCGAAATCAACGGCAAGGTCTATGTCGAGGATGGTTTCCTGGTGATTCGTCTCAGCGACGCCTTGTTCGGTGAGTTTGACAAGGAGAAGCGAGAGATCAGGATCGAGCCTGCCGCGCTCGCACAGGTCCGGATCGATAGGGGTTTGCTCAAAGATCGCCTCGTTCTTCGGCCTGAAGACGACCGACTGCTCGAAGCGATTCCGGGAGACCACGATCTGGAGGTCGCACTTCGTATTTGGCGAAATCGCCGCGACGAAGTACGCGCACTGGTTCGTGAACTGAGCATTCAATTGGAGGAGGAATGACGGACGGTAATAAGAGCCGAAAACTGATTGAGACGCGTCTCGGCGGGCTGCTAGTTCTCGAGTTCATCGTCCTCCTCATCGCATTCGCCATGCCAATCACACCGTCCAAGACCGGTGGCGATAACGACCTCGCAAAGTACTTCATCGAAGACCCAACCTACATCGAAAAGGTCTTCGTCGCGTTCATCCTGGGCAACCTCCTCGTCGGCGTCATCGCCCTCGTGGCTTTCGTGGCCGTGCGGATCAGTAAGTGGCGGAAGGCAGACCACTAGGTGGACCGAAATCAATATTGTTGACTTCCGCGGAATGGCTGCAGTCCGTCCCATACACACCTGATGGAAATGATTTCAAAGCGAATACTAGCTGCGTCCTTTCTCGCTCTCGTAGTAGCGCTGGCGACACCGGGGGATGGTGCATGCCGCTCCACGGCCGCCCCCAACGACTCGACATATGCCCAGCTGGAGTCACTTTTTGCCGACTGGCGCCGATTCCAGATTCCCCCGCGCGTCGACGAGGTCTTTGATTACCTCCCGAGCGCGATGGCCCGCCAGCACCGCCAACTCAAAGAGTATTTCAGTCGGTTGTCCCGCATCGACACCACAGGCTGGACGATTTCGCAACGCATCGACTACCATCTCGTCCTTGCCGAAATGTATGGCCTCGACTTCGACCACCGCGTCCGGAAGCCTTGGGCAAGAGATCCTGCCTTCTACGTGATGGTATTCCCGTCGCAGACCGACGTAGTGCCCAGAGAAGGGCCTGTGATTCCAAACGCGATTGAGCTTTGGCAGTACAGCCAGCCCTTCACCGCCGAGGCTATAGAGGAGCTGGCCGACAGGTTGCTTAAGATCCCAATTCAACTCGACGTTGCGACGCGCGCGTTGACGGGCAATGCACGAGATCTGTGGCTGGCCGGCACTGCCAGAATGGAACAGCAGCTCGACCACCTTACACGGTTCGCCGATGAAATTGGCGACTCGTCGCTGCGGCTCGCGTCGGCTGTAAGCGAAGCCATTATCGGTACACGCTTCTTCGTCCGCTGGCTGAAGGAGCAATCCGTGCGCAAGACAGGACCATCGGGCATCGGCGCAGCCAACTACACCTGGTATCTGCAGAAGGTCCATCTGGTGCCTCACTCCTGGCAGGAACAGGTGACGCTCGTGGACCGCGAACTGGCCAGGTCACATGCCGCGCTCAGACTGGAAGAGCATCGGAACCGTCACCTGTCGCCGCTCGAGCCCATCTCGTCAGAGGAGGAGTATGATCAGCGGATGAGAGACGCGGTCGATTCCTATATCGAATTTCTTGATGAACAGGCTATCCTCACGGTAGAAGATTACATGCGCGACGCACTCATGGCGCGGATCGGCACATTCAGTCCTTCCGACGGACCCCGGTCATTCTTCTCCGAGGTCAACTACCGGGAGCCGCTCATCATGAGGACGCACCACCACCACTGGATCGACATCGCCCGTATGTCCGAAAGCCCGCATCCAAGTCCGATCCGCAGCACTCCGCTGCTATCCAACATCTTCGACAGTAGAGCGGAAGGCTTGGCGACGGGCATGGAGGAAATGATGATGCACGCCGGACTGTTCGACGACGAGCCGCGCACACGAGAACTCGTTTGGATCATGCTGGCGCAGCGGGCTGCTCGCGCTCTCGCCGCACTGCGGATGCATGCCAACGAGTATACGATGCAGGAGGCCATGGACTTCGCCTCGCGCTGGACTCCACGAGGATGGCTTCCGGCGGATGGAAGTCTCGTTCGCCGTGAACAGCACCTGTACCTGCAGCAACCCGGATACGGGACGAGCTATGTAGTCGGCAAACTCGACATCGAACATCTCCTTGCCGATTACGCAAGGGAGAAGGGCTCGGAATTTCAGCTTAGGAATTTCATGGACGAGCTGAGCGCCGCGGGTGTGATCCCGGTGTCACTCATCCGATGGGAAGTGACGGGGCAGGACGATGAGATCCGTATGATACACGGCAAATAGTCTGCGTGGCCGTCACACTTTGCCAGCTTGACGAGCGCGCAACAGTTGCCGCGACAAATCGCTTGTCCTAGTTTGCTGCCGGTGATTGTCGCGACGGGGAGATCCTGCGCGAACGCCACTCCCCCACCAGGAATAACAGGTCGCAAATGGCAAAATTCCGAGTCCCGCATACACTTGTGCTCCTGTTCGGCATCATGATCATGGCCATGGTGTTGGCCTACATCCTGCCGCAGGGGGAGTTCGACAGAGTCGAGAATCAGCAGGGACGAGAGCAGGTCGTCCCCGGCAGCTACGAGGAGGTTGAGTCCGGCCGTCTGTCACCGCTCCGGCTCTTCACTGCGATCCCGGAAGGGTTCGCCGCGGCTCAGGACATCATCTTCTTCATATTCCTCATTGGCGGAACGTTTGGAGTGCTTCGAGCCACCGGAGCAGCCGACGCCATGATCGGAGTCCTCCTGCGCTCTCTCAGCAAAAAGCCGGAGTTGCTGATTGCTGGCGGTGTCTTCCTGTTCGCTGCCGGCTCCAGCACGATAGGCATGGCGGAAGAGTATTTGCCGTTCGTTCCGATACTGCTCGCCCTCTGCATCGGTCTCGGCTTCGACTCCATGACGGCAATCGGCATCCTGTGTGTCGGTTATGGTACGGGCTACGGTGTCGCGATCGTCAATCCGTTCACGGTCATTATTGCGCAGGGGGTCGCGGAGGTGCAGCCCACCTCGGGTATTGGCTACCGGCTCCTTATAAGCATTCCCTTCGTCGCGATTGCCATTCACCACGTTTGGAGGTACGCCCGCAAGGTGCGTATGACACCGTCATCAAGTCTGGTTGCTGACATCGAAGTGGACCCGGCACACACGTCGACTGAGTATCCCGACCTGAACTGGATTCACGGAGCAATCCTTGGTGTGACCGGAATCGCACTGGTCGTTATCATCTACGGCCTTAGCGAGCTCAGCGGATGGCACTGGTATATCGGCGAGATGGGAGCGATGTTTGTCGGCCTCGCAATCGTATACGCCCTCATCACACACTTTGGCGGAGACAAGTCATCCCTCTCGATGGACGAGGCCGCCGTTCAGTTCTGCAAGGGAGCAGCGGAGCTCACGACGACGGCGTTGCTGGTGGGTTTCGCGCGCTCGATCCTTGTGATTCTCGAGGATGGTCATGTGATCGACACGATCGTGCATGGTATCGCGATGCCGCTTCAACTGGTCGGCGCCTCTGCTGCATCGATCGGGATGCTCGTTGTCCAGAGCGTGTGCAACGTGTTCATACCGTCCGGAAGCGGCCAGGCGTATGTAACGATGCCGATCATGGCTCCACTAGCCGACCTCGTAGGGGTCACACGCCAGACGGCCGTACTCGCATTTCAGTTCGGCGACGGCTTCACGAATATCCTGGTACCGACCAATCCGGTACTAATCGGTATTCTCACAATGGCCGGCATTCCGTATGATCGGTGGCTGCGGTTCGTGCTGCCGTTTCTGCTGAAGATCTGGCTCGCAGCAGTCATCGCGCTAATCGTTGCTGTACAGATAAACTATACGTAGATGAACTTCGCGTAG